>JAFGTZ010000113.1 GCA_016938795.1 Chromatiaceae bacterium
AGCCCGAGCTTTTTCTCCAGGTAATGGATGTTGGCGCCGCCGGCGAGGAAGGCGCTGTCGCGCAGGATGGAGCGCTGGAGCTTGATGTTGGTGTTGATGCCGTCGATCACGGTCTCGCGCAGTGCGTTGCACATGCGCGCGATGGCGGTGGCCCGATCCTCGCCATGGGTGATGAGCTTGCCGATCATGGAGTCGTAGTGACAGGGCACGGTGTAGCCCGAATAGATATGGGTTTCGAGCCGCACGCCGGGGCCGCCGGGGGCGTGGAACTCCTTGATGCGCCCAGGGCTCGGCATGAAGGTCTCGGAGTCCTCGGCGTTGATGCGGCATTCAATGGCGTGGCCGCGCAGCACGATGTCCTCCTGCCGGTAGTGCAGCGGCTCGCCGGCGGCGATACGGATCTGCTCCTTCACCAGATCGACCCCGGTCACCATCTCGGTCACCGGATGCTCGACCTGGATGCGGGTGTTCATCTCGATGAAATAGAACTGCCCGTTCTCGTAGAGAAACTCGAAGGTGCCCGCGCCGCGATAGCCGATGGTGCGACAGGCCTCGGCGCAACGCTCGCCGATGGTGCGCCGTTCCTCCTCGGTCAGCCCGGGGGCGGGGGCCTCCTCGACGACCTTCTGGTGGCGGCGCTGCATGGAGCAGTCGCGCTCGCCGAGATGGATGGCGTTGCCCATCTGGTCGGCGAGCACCTGGAACTCGATGTGGCGCGGGTTTTCCAGGTACTTTTCCATGTAGACCATGTCGTTGTTGAAGGCCGCCGCCGCCTCGGCCTTGGTGAGCGAGATGGCGTTGAGCAACGAGGCCTCGGAGTGCACCACGCGCATGCCGCGCCCGCCGCCGCCGCCCGAGGCCTTGATGATGACCGGATAGCCAATCTCGCGGGCGAGTTCGAGGGTGCGCTTCTTGTTGTCGTCGATGGGGCCATCGGAACCGGGCACGCAGGGCACGCCGGCGGTTTTCATGGCATTGATGGCCGAGACCTTGTCGCCCATGAGACGGATGGTCTCGGGGCGCGGGCCGATGAAGATGAAGCCCGAGCGCTCGACCCGTTCGGCAAAGTCGGCGTTCTCGGAGAGAAAGCCGTAGCCGGGATGGATGGCGACGGTGTCGGTCACCTCGGCGGCGCTGATGAGGGCCGGCACGTTGAGATAGCTGTTGAGCGAAGGGGCGGGGCCGATGCACACCGATTCATCGGCGAGCAGCACATGCTTGAGGTCGCGGTCGGCCTCGGAGTGTACGGCAACGGTCTTGATACCGAGTTCGCGACAGGCGCGCAGGATGCGCAGCGCGATCTCGCCTCGGTTGGCGATGAGAACCTTCTCGATCATGGGGCAACCACGGCAAAGTCTGGAGTGAGTGCGATCCGGCGCGCGCGGCGCCGGGCGGGTGCTCGAAGGGCGCGCCGGCCCGCGATCATTCGATCACGAAGAGTGGCTGGTTGTACTCGACTGGCTGACCGTTCTCGACCAGGATGCGCTTGACGGTGCCGGCGTGATCGCTCTCGATCTGGTTGAGGATTTTCATCGCCTCGATGATGCAGAGCGTCTCGCCGGCCTTGACCGCCTGGCCCTCCTCGACAAAGGGCTTGGCGCCCGGCGCCGGGGCGCGGTAGAAGGTGCCCACCATGGGCGAGCGCACCACCTCGCCTTCCAGTTCCAGCGTGGTCTCGGTCTCGCCCTCAGGCGCGCCGGATTGGGGTGCGCTCCCGCTCGGAGCGGCGGCGAAGTGCGCGGCGCCCTGAGGCGCGTAGAAGGGCATGGGCGCGCTGCCGTGACGGCTGATGCGCACTGACTCCTCGCCCTCGTGAATCTCGATCTCCGCGACATCGGATTGTTCGAGCAGCTCGATCAGCTTCTTTACCTTGCGGATATCCATGTTCAGTGGTTCTCGTCTTGGTGGTCGGGCGCCAGGCGCTTGAGCGCGGCGCGCAGTGCCAGCGTGTAGCCTTCGGCGCCAAGCCCGCAGATAACGCCCAGCGCGATGTCGGAGAAATACGACTGGGCGCGGAAGGGTTCGCGGGCATGCACGTTCGAGAGATGCACCTCGATGAAGGGGATGGCGACGCCGAGCAGGGCATCGCGCAGTGCGACGCTGGTGTGGGTGAAGGCGGCCGGGTTGATGATGATGAAGCGCGTCCCCGCCTCGGGGGCGCGATGCACGGCCTCGATCAGTTCATGTTCCGCGTTGCTCTGGACAAAGCCCAGCGTCTGGCCGGCGGCTTGGGCCTGCTCGCGCAGCGCCGTCTCGATGTCGGCAAGGGTCGTGCGCCCATAGTGCGCGGGTTCGCGCCTGCCGAGCAGGTTGAGATTGGGTCCGTTCAGGACCAGGATGGCGGCCATGCGGTCGATGTCCCCGGAGTGATCGAAATGGGTTGGAGATGCCGCTGTATCCGGTGTGGATTAGCGGCAAATCGCCGCGAATTGTCCTGAATTTACGTAATGTTGTCCAGCGCCGCCGAGGTGCTCGGCGGGCTGGTTTGAGGGGCTCAGGGGCCGATGCGGCGCAGATGATCGAGAAAGGCGCGCGGGGGCGTGAAGCCCACCAGGCGCCGCGCGACAAGCTCCTCGCCCTGGCCATCGAAAAACAGCAGGGCGGGCGGGCCGGGAAGGGCGAAGCGCCCTTGCATGAGCGCCCGATCGTCCGCGTCGTTGGCGGTCACGTCGGCCTGGAGCCGCACGAAGCGCTGGAGTTCGGCGGCCACGGCGGGGTCGGCAAAGGTCTTGTGCTCCATTTCCTTGCAGGAGAGACACCAGTCGGCCTGAAAGTCGAGCAGTACCGGGCGACCCTGCGCCTCGGCCAGTTCGCGCTCCAGATCGGCGACCGTCTTGATGGGGCGAAAGGTCAGGGCCGGGCGTTCGGAGGGGGCGCTTGCGGCGAGCGCGCGCAACGGCTGGAGCACGCTGCCGCCGCCCGAGGCTGCGCCCACCAGCACCAGGGCGCCCTGAATGAGCAGCACCAGCCCAAGCGCCTTCCACAGTCGCTGCCAGCCGCTCGCTTCGGGCGCGAGATGATCGAGCGCGCCCATGTAGATGGCCGATCCGATGAGCAGCATGCCCCAGAGCAGCAGGCTGAGCGCCTCGGGCAGGACGCGCTCCAGCATGAGGATGGCCACGCCGAGCATGGCGACGCCAAACACTGCCTTGACCCGCTCCATCCAGGCGCCGGCGCGCGGCAGCAGTTGACCCGCCGAGGCGCCGATGAGCAGCAGGGGGGCGCCCATGCCGAGGCTGAGCGCGAAAAGCGCCGCGCCTCCGAGCAGGGCGTCGCCGGTCTGGCCGATATAGATGAGTGCCCCGACCAGGGGCGGCGCCACGCAGGGGCTCACGATGAGCGCCGAGAGCGCCCCCATGATGGCGGTGCCGATCCAGGTGCCGCCCTGCTGGCGGTTGCTGAGCGCGCTGAGGCGTGTTTGCAGGCCCGAGGGCAATTGCAGCTCGTAGAAGCCGAACATCGAGAAGGCCAGCGCCACGAACACCAGCGCAAAGGCGCCCAGGATCCAGGGGCTCTGGAAGGCGGCCTGAAGATTGGCGCCAAAGAGCCCGGCCAGCACCCCGGCCAGGGTGTAGGTGGCCGACATGGCCAGCACATAGATGAGCGAGAGCACGAAGGCGCGCCGTGTGGTGAGCGCCTGGCCCTGTCCGGCGATGATGCCCGAGAGGATGGGAATCATGGGAAAGACGCAGGGCGTGAAGGCGAGCAGCAGGCCAAAGCCGAAAAAGAGCACCATCGAGGCCCAGAGGCTCGCGCCTGCCAGGGTGGCGGCGATGCGGTCCTGTTCGTTGAGCGTGACATTGCTCGTGCTCGGAGCCGCGCTTGCCGGCGCATCCAGGGTCTTGGCCGAGGCTGGGGCGGGGGGCAGCTCAAGCGCGAGGCGCTGGTTCTGGGGCGGATAGCAGATGCCCTGTTCGGCGCAGCCCTGATAGCGCACCTCAAGCACCAGGCGGCCCGAGTCGGTCGGCGTGCGGTGCAGCGGCAGCTCCAGACTGAGCCGATCCTTGTAGATGGTGACCGGCCCACTGTGTCCGTCGGGCAGCACGCCGTCTTCTCTGAGAATGCCCTCGGGCAGCCGCGCTTCGCCGAGCGTGACCCCGGTGTCCTCCGTAAGCCGCAGCTCGATGAGGTCGCGGTAGAGATAGGCCGTCGGGTCGATCTCCCAGTGCAGGCTGAGGTGTTCGGCATCGCGCACCTCGACGCTGAGCCGGAAGGCCTGCTCAACCGGCGGGATGTCGCTGGTGGCGGCGGCGGGTGCGAGTCCGAGCGCCTGGCTGAACGAGGGCGCCGGGGCCGCAACCGGTGCAGCGGCTGCGGCGAGTGCGGGCAGACGGATCTCCAGACGCGCGCGCTCGGGCGGATAGCAGAAACCGGCGTCGGCGCAGCCCTGATAGTCGAACTCCAGACTCAGGGTGTCGCCCGAGTCGGGCGTGCGCGCCAGGGCGAGCGGAATCTCGACCCTGTCGCGATAGATGGCCACGCTGCCGAAGAACTCATCGTCCTTGGTCAGCGCCTCGGGCCAGACGGGCGCGCCAAGGTCGATGCCCGGCGTGAGGGAGCGCCCCCCGAGCTTGTCGCGATAGAGATAGTAGCCTTCGGCGATGCGCCAGCGCAGCAGCAGTCGATCGGGCGCCACGGCCTCGACCTCGGGCTGGAAGGCGTCCTGGGGTGTCAGAAAATCGGCCTGGGCCGGCAGTATCCAGAGCAAGGCAAGCAGCCAGCCAAGGC
>JAFGTZ010000114.1 GCA_016938795.1 Chromatiaceae bacterium
CACCAGCCTTGACAACGCCAGTCGCGCCATCAGGCAAAGCCGTGACGCGCCAGAAAGTCTTGACTCAGCGCCTCGGTCCTCGCGCTGCCGCTCGGATCGCTCGCCGTGTCGCCAAGCAGCAGACGCTCCAGATAGCGCGCGATCAGATCGACCTCCAGATTCACCTGGGTGCCGGGACGGTAGTCGCCGAGGATGGTTTCATCCAGGGTGTGCGGCACGATGTTCAGCTCGAACTCGGCGCCCTCGACCCGATTGACCGTGAGACTGGTGCCATCCACGGCAATGGACCCCTTGGGGGCGATGTAGCGCGCAAGCGCCTCGGGTGCGCGCAGACGCAGCCGGGTCGAGCGCGCGTCCTGATGTCGCTCCAGGAGGGTGCCAATGCCGTCCACATGGCCGCTCACCAGATGCCCGCCGAGCGGCGTGGCCAGGGTCAGCGCCTTTTCCAAATTGACCCGAGCGCCGACGCCGAGCGCGCCGAGCGTAGTGAGCGACAGGGTTTCGCGCGACACATCGGCGCTGAATCCCTGATGGCCCAGGGCCACGGCGGTGAGACAAACGCCATTGACAGCAATGCTGTCGCCGAGCACCACCGCCTCTAGCGGCAGCTTGCCGGTGTCGATGGAGAGACGCAGATCGCCCGCGCGCGGCTCGATGCGGGCAATGCGGCCAACGGCCTGAATGATACCGGTAAACATCCCAGCCCCCTTTTCAAGGTTGCGCGGCGGATGATGGCGCCGAATCGGTGAGCTGCGGACGGGCGATGACGCGCAGATCGGAGCCGATGCGGCGCACCTCGACGAATTCCAGCGCAATGCGTTCTTCCATGCGCTGAATGCCCGGCAGCTTCAGCAGCCCACGGGCCTCGTCACCCATGAAATGCGGCGCCTGATAGAGCAGCAGCTCATCGACCAGCCCCGCGCTCAGGGCCGCGCCTGCGAGTGTGGCGCCGCTCTCAAGCAGCGCCTCGTTGATGCTGAGCTGCCCGAGTTCGTGCATGAGCGCGACCAGATCGACACGTCCGTTTGCGCCCGGACACAGCAGGGTGCGCGCGCCCGCCGCCTCCAGCGCGGTACGCCGCGCGGCATTGTCCTCGGCGCCCACCACCAGGGTCTCGCCCGGCAGGCTCAGCAGACGTGCGTCAAGCGGCAGACGCCAGCGGCTGTCGATGACCACCCGCAGTGGCTGGCGCACCGCCTCATCGCATTCCAGACCCAGCTCATCGGCGCTGAGGCGCACATTGAGACTGGAATCGTCGGCCAGCAGGGTGCCGATGCCGGAGAGCACGGCACAACTGCGCGCGCGCCAGCGCTGCACATCCTGGCGCGCCTCGGGCGAGGTAATCCAGCGGCTGGCGCCATCGGCCATGGCGGTGCGCCCGTCAAGACTGGCCGCGAGCTTGCAGCGCAGGTGCGGTACGCCCTGCTCCATGCGCCGGATGAAACCGGGATTGAGCGCGCGCGCGGCCGCTTCGAGCAGGCCGGACTCGACGCTGATGCCAGCGCGCGCGAGCCGGCTCATGCCGCGCCCCGACACCAGCGGGTTAGGGTCAGTCATGGCGCACAGCACGCGCCCCACGCCGGCCTCGATGAGCGCATCGGCACAGGGCGGCGTGCGGCCATGGTGGGCGCAGGGTTCGAGCGTGACATAGACCTCGGCGCCGCGCGCCAGCACCCCGGCGGCGGCCAGAGCGATGCGCTCGGCATGGGGCTCACCGGCGCGCTTGTGCCAGCCTTCGCCAACTACCCGCCCGTTGCGCACGATGACACAGCCGACACAGGGGTTAGGGGTCGTGGTGTAGCGTCCGCGCTCAGCCAATTGCAGGGCGCGTGCCATGAAGGCCGCATCGCGTGCCGGGCCGGGAATGTTATCGAGCCAGTCGCCGCTCATGAGGCTCCATCCGCTGGGTTGGGTGGCGGCTCGGTTTCGAGTCGCTCGATTTCGGCACGAAAGGCGGCCACGTCCTCGAACTGGCGATAGACCGAGGCAAAGCGCACATAGGCCACTTGATCAAGCGCGCGCAGCTCTTCCATGACCAGCTCGCCCACTCGGCGCGAGGGCAGCTCGCGCTCGCCGCTCGACATGAGGCGGCGCTGAATGCGGGCGATGGCGGTATCGACGCGCTCGGTATCGACCGGACGCTTTTCGAGCGCGCGCAACATGCCCGCACGCAGCTTCTCCACCTCGAAGGGCACGCGCGTTCCATCGCGCTTGATGACGCGCGGCAGGTTCAGCTCGGCCACCTCGTAGGTGGTGAAACGCTCGCCGCAGGCCACGCATTTGCGCCGGCGGCGCACCTGATCGCCCTCGCTGAACTCGCGCGAGTCAACGACCTTGGTGTCCTGGGTTCCGCAAAAGGGGCAGCGCATGATTCAGCCGCCTGGCGCCAGGCGCCAGACGCCAGCTTCCAGCAGCCAGCGGCCAGGCTCCAGCCGCCAACCTCTGGCGGCTGGCGAACAGCTGAGCGGACGACCTAGGGGGTTGCTCAACGTCCGTAAACCGGGAAACGCCGGCACAGGGCGAGCACCTTGGCGCGGGTCTCGTCGATCACCGTCTGATCGCCGCGTGAGTCGATGACATCGCACATCCAGCCGGCGAGCGAGCGCACCTCCTCGGTGCCAACGCCACGGGTGGTGATGGCCGGGGTGCCGATGCGGATGCCGCTGGTGACGAAGGGCGACTGAGGGTCGTTTGGCACCGCGTTCTTGTTGACCGTGATGTTGGCCGCGCCCAGCCAGGCATCCACATCCTTGCCGGTGAGGCCCTGCTCGATGAAGCTCACCAGGAAGAGATGGTCGTCGGTGCCGCCCGAGACCACATCGAAGCCGCGCGCCTTGAAGGTCTCGGCCATGGTGCGTGCGTTCTCGATGACCTGCTGCTGATAGACCCTGAAGCTCGGCTCCAGCGCCTCCTTGAAGGCCACCGCCTTGGCCGCGATGACGTGCATGAGCGGGCCGCCCTGGGTGCCGGGAAAGACCACCGAGTTGAGCTTCTTCTCAAGCTCGGGGTTGGCCTTGGCGAGAATGAGCCCACCGCGCGGTCCGCGCAGCGTCTTGTGCGTGGTGGTGGTGGTGACATCGGCGATCTGCACCGGGCTGGGATAGAGCCCAGCCGCGACCAGACCGGCAATGTGCGCCATGTCCACCAGCAGATAGGCGCCCACCGCATCGGCGATGTCGCGGAAGCGCTGCCAGTCCACCACGCGCGAATAGGCCGAGAAGCCGGCGATGATCAGGCGCGGGCGATGTTCGCGGGCGAGACGCTCAACCTCGGCATAGTCGATCTCGCCGGTGGCGGGGTCGAGCCCATATTGCACCGCGTTGTAGATCTTGCCCGAGAAGTTGGGCTTGGCGCCGTGGGTGAGATGGCCGCCATGGGCGAGGCTCATGCCAAGCACGGTGTCGCCCGGCTCGCACAGCGCCAGAAAGACCGCCGCATTGGCCTGCGATCCCGAGTGCGGCTGCACATTGGCATAATCGGCCCCGAACAGCTGCTTGGCGCGGTCGATGGCAAGCTGCTCGGCCACGTCCACATGCTCGCAGCCGCCGTAGTAGCGCTTGCCCGGATAGCCCTCGGCGTACTTGTTGGTGAGCACCCCGCCCTGCGCCTGCATCACCCGGGGGCTGGCATAGTTCTCGGAGGCAATGAGTTCGACATGCTCCTCCTGACGGCGCTCCTCATCCTGAATGGCGGCCCAGAGCTCCGGGTCGTAATCGCTGATCTGCAAGGTTTTCTCGAACATCGCATGTCCTCGGGCAATGCAAAGCGGCTTATCTTACTACCGGCATGGGCCTGACAGCCAGCAGGTTCACCCACCATCACCATCCAGAACCTACCCACTACCCACTGACCACTGACCACTGACCACTGGCCACTGGCCACTAGAAGCTGAAAACGCGACAATGCACCCTAATCTAGGACCGCACAAGGCCCG
>JAFGTZ010000115.1 GCA_016938795.1 Chromatiaceae bacterium
CGCCTTCATGGCGCGCATCCAGACGGCCTATCGACGCCAGCTCGCGGCCTATCCGGGACGTCATCTGCTGATCCTCTGTCATGCCGGCGTCAGTCGCGCCATACTCATCGGCGCGCTTGATCTCGACCCCGCGCTCTGGCACCGGCTGCGCATCGACTATGCCGGCATCAGCCGGCTGCGTCACGGCCCCGAGGGCGCCCGGCTCGACTGTCTGAACGCGCCCATCCTGCCCGAGACCGCGCGCTCGCTATAATGCGAGGCTTTCATACTGCTCATGCGATCCATGGCCATGCACCAAACCGACGACCTCCGCATTCGCGACATCAAGGAAGTGCGCTCCCCGAGCGAGCTGCATCAGGAATTTCCGCTCTCCGAGCCCGCCGCCGCCACCGTCTATGACACGCGCCACGCCATCCAGAAAATCCTCCACGGCGAGGACGACCGACTGCTGGTGGTGGTCGGCCCCTGCTCGGTTCACGATCCGCTCGCGGCCATGGAATACGCCGAGCGTCTTCTCCCGCTGCGCGAGTCGCTCGCCGAGTCGCTTCTGGTGGTGATGCGGGTCTATTTCGAAAAACCGCGCACCACGGTCGGCTGGAAGGGGCTCATCAACGATCCCAATCTCGATGGCAGCTTCGAAATCAATCAGGGGCTGGGCATCGCGCGCAAGCTGCTGCTCGACCTCAACCAGCGCGGCATGCCCGCCGGCACCGAGTTTCTCGATCTCATCAGCCCCCAGTACATCGCCGATCTGGTGAGCTGGGGCGCCATTGGCGCGCGCACCACCGAAAGCCAGGGCCATCGCGAGCTGGCCTCGGGGCTGTCCTGCCCGGTGGGCTTCAAGAACGCCACCAACGGCGATGTCAAGGTGGCCATCGACGCCATGCACGCGGCGGCGCGCCCCCATGTGTTCATGTCGGTCACCAAGGAAGGGCGCTCGGCCATCTTCAGCACCACCGGCAATGCCGATACCCATGTCATCCTGCGCGGCGGCCAGCGTCCCAACTACGACACCGAAAGCGTCAACATCGCCGCCGATCAGATCGTCGAGTCGGGCCTGGTGCCACGCATCATGATCGACTTCAGCCATGCCAACAGCCGCAAGAAACCCGAGAAACAGATTCAGGTCTGCGAGGATGTGGCCTGGCAGGTGGCGCGCGGCGACCGGCGCATCCTGGGCGCCATGATTGAGAGCAACCTGGTGGCTGGACGCCAGAACCTCGATACCGCGAGCGGTCTGGTGCATGGCCAGAGCATCACCGACGCCTGCGTTGGCTGGAGTGATACCGAGCCCATGCTGCGCGAGCTGGCGCGTGCGGTCGAGCGCCGCCGCGACCATGTGGCGCGGATCCACGAGCGACTCGAATAACACTTTTCGTGAACATCGCGAGCGGCTAGACTTCCCGCCAGACCACCGGCCCGCGCCTTGGGCCGGTTCCCATCGGATCGGGAGATCTCGCCATGTCACCACGCTCGCTCGCGCTATCGCTCGCCCTGCTCGCGCCCGCTGCCTGGGCTGAACTCTACAAATGCCCCCAGCCTGATGGCGGCATCAGCTATCAGCAGCACCCTTGCGCCAACGCCGAACCGCTCGCACTCGACATCCCTCAGACACGCAACGAAATCGTTCAGGGCGCCGGCCCCAGCATCGAGGAACAACTGCGCTATTTCGAGCGCGACACCGTGCGTGCTTCCAGCTCATCCGGCCCTCGGCAAGAGAGTGCTACGGCGCATCAGTACGATGCCGCCAAATGCGCACGCCATCGCGCCCAGGAGGCCAAATGGGCGCGCGCTGCGCGCGCCACCTACCGCGACCGCGATCAGCAGCGCGAACGTGAACGCATGCTCGAATACCACCGCACCTTGGTCGAGCGTCATTGCAGACC
>JAFGTZ010000116.1 GCA_016938795.1 Chromatiaceae bacterium
CGCTTGCCCACCTGATAGACATGCTCGCTTCCGCGCGGGAGAACCAGTCGCGCATCCTCGATGCGTTCGCCATCAATCCGAACCGCGCCCTGGCCGATCATACGGATCGCCTCGGAGGTGCTCTTCACCAGCCCGGCATCCTTGAGCAGATTCGCGATCGGCAACCCTTCCTCATTGGGCGCGCTCAGCGCAAGAGACTCGATCTCTTCGGGCATGGCGCCCTGCTGAAAACGGGCAATGAACTGCTCCTGAGCATGGCGCGCCGCTTCGGCACCATGGAAACGTGCCACCAATTCACGTGCCAGTTCGAATTTGATATCACGTGGATTGGCGCCCTCGGCGACCGCCGTGCGCCAGGCTTCAATCTCGTGCAGCTCGCGCCGGCTGAGCAGGCTGAAGTAGCGCCACATCAGATCATCGGAGATCGACATGAGCTTGCCGAACATCTCCTCGGGCGCATCCGCGATGCCGATGTAGTTGCCAAGCGACTTCGACATCTTCTGGACGCCATCGAGCCCTTCGAGAATCGGCAGGGTGATGACCACCTGCGGCTCCTGCCCCCAGGACTCCTGCAACTGACGTCCCACCAGCAGATTGAACGTCTGATCGGTACCGCCGAGTTCGACATCGGCCTTGAGCGCAACCGAGTCATAGCCCTGGATCAGAGGGTAGAGGAACTCATGGACGGCAATCGGCTGACCGGACTTGTAGCGTTTGGCGAAATCATCGCGCTCCAGCATGCGCGCGACCGTATGCCGGGCCGCCAGCTGAACCAGTCCTGCGGCACCTAGCTCGTTCATCCACTGAGAATTGAAGACGACCTGGGTGCGCTCGGGATCGAGAATGCGAAATACCTGGGTCTCGTAGGTCGCGGCATTCGCTTGAATCTCCTCAGGCGTGAGCGGCTTGCGAGTGGCACTCTTGCCTGTGGGATCGCCGATCATGCCTGTGAAGTCGCCGATGAGAAAGAGGATCTCGTGGCCCAGATCCTGAAACTGGCGCAACTTATTCAGCAGCACGGTGTGGCCAAGGTGCAGATCGGGAGCGGTTGGATCGAAGCCGGCCTTGATCCTAAGGGGTTTGCCCCGCGCTAGCTTCCGGCGCAGAACCTCCTCGACAAGAATTTCCTCGGTGCCGCGCCGGATGAGCGCGAGGGCGTGATCGAGCGATTCCATGATACCTCTGGGATGGAAAATGCGGCATGCTGCCTGACAAAGGGCCGTAAGCCTACGCCCGGCCTCGATGCGACTCAAGACTGCGGCGAGCAACAAGCGCCCGCCTTGTCCCTCGGGCAACTGCGGGACTACACTGGGCGCCTGAAAACTCTCGTCATTGCCCGAGCCTGCGAAACACCCATGCGCGACTACAAATTCCGCCAGAACGACTTGGCGCTCCGCCCGGCACGCCGCAAATCCGGGCGTGGCCTTTCACTGATTCTGGGGCTGATGATCCTCGGCGGTGCGGGATACGGCGCCTGGTGGTGGTTTCAGCAAGAACCCAGCGAAACACCCCAACCTGTGCATCTCGACGCGAACGTCATTCCACTGACCCTGCCTCCCCTGCCTGAAAGCAACACGCCCCAGGCGCCAGCGCCCGCCATGGCGCCGGCCCAATAAAATCCGGCTCAAGGCGAAAAGGATGAGCCGCAACCGCAGGTGGTGGTGGCATTCGGATTGCGGATCACGAACTGGGCGCCATGCAGCCCTTCGCTGTAGTCGATTTCCGCGCCCATGAGATACTGAAGACTCATGGGATCAATCAAGAGGGTCACGCCATCGGTCACCACGGCGGTATCGTCTTCCTGGCGCTCCTCTTCGAAGGTGAATCCGTACTGAAAGCCGGAACAGCCGCCGCCCTGAATATAGACGCGCAGCATCAAACCAGGGTTGGCCTCCTCGGCGATCAAGGCGGCGACCTTGGAAGCCGCCGAGGCGGTAAAAACGAGCGGCGGCTGATCCGCGATAGGATCGGAAGTCATGCTGTCTGCCCCCTGTGGCAACAAGATCGTCTCGAAGAGGTGCGTGCCCGAGAGGCGGAGTTCAAGCCTCCCGCACCTTCATCACATCAGGGCAGCAGCGCCAGTCCATCGAGCCCAAGGCGTTCATCGAGCCCCAGCATCAGATTCATGTTCTGCAGCGCCTGCCCGGCTGCGCCCTTCACCAGATTGTCGATGACGGACTGCACCACCACCACACC
>JAFGTZ010000117.1 GCA_016938795.1 Chromatiaceae bacterium
GCGTCGCGATTGAACTGCATGAACACCAGGTTCCAGATCTCGACATAGCGATCACCGTCCTCATCGGGCGAGCCGGGAGGCCCACCGGCAATCTCGGGGCCGTGATCGTAGAAGATTTCGGAACAGGGGCCGCAGGGGCCGGTTTCGCCCATGGACCAGAAGTTATCCTTGGCGCCGCAGCGCGAAAAACGGGTCGGATCGACGCCAAGCTCCTTGAGCCAGATGTCGGCGGCCTCGTCGTCTTCGGTGTAGACCGTGACCCAGAGACGCTCGGGCGGCAGGTTCAGCACCTCGGTGAGATACTCCCAGGCAAAGCCGATGGCCTCACGCTTGAAATAATCGCCGAAGCTGAAATTGCCGAGCATCTCGAAAAAGGTGTGATGCCGCGCGGTATAGCCGACGTTTTCCAGATCATTGTGCTTGCCGCCAGCGCGTACGCAACGCTGCGCGGTCACCGCCCGATTGCAGTCGCGGCGCTCGCGTCCGAGAAAGGCGTCCTTAAACTGGACCATGCCCGCGTTGGTGAACAACAGGGTTGGATCGTTGGAGGGCACCAGGGAACTGGACGCAACCTGCTCGTGGCCGCGCTGGGCGAAAAACTCAAGAAAGCTCGCTCGAAGCTCTGCACTCGTGGTCATGGAAGTTCTCGAATATCGCGCTCGGGCGGTGCGCTCAGTGGTTCCGCCACAGCAAACGCCGGATCAGGTCTGCGGGAAAACCGCGTTGTTCGAGGAAACGCGCGCGCCGCGCGAGCTCGGCCCGATCAGCGGCGGGCTCGGCGCCAAAGCGACGCTCATGCACCTCGGCCAGTTGCTCGGGCCAGCGCTCGCGCCAGGTATCGAGTTCATCTCTTACCAGCGCATCGCTCAGGCCCTTCTCGCGCAGCTCGGCGCGAATGCGCAGCGGACCGAAGCCTTTAGCCGCCCGCTCAGCGACATAGTGCTCGACCAGACGCGCCTCGTTGAGCGCGCCCTCGGCAACCAGCCGATCAAGCACCGGCGCGATCGCCTCGTTCGCAAAACCGCGCGCACGCAACTTGCGGCCCAGCTCATCGCGCGAGTGCTCGCGCCGCGCCAGCAGGCGCAGCGCTATATCCTCAATTGCGCCTTCCTCGTCAGCGCAATCGCGCATAATGCACTGCCCGAGCCGCGCTGTCACGCATCAGCAGGCGACTCATCCCCAACCGCCGGGGGCTCATCGCCTGGCTGGGGAAGCAGCTTGGCGCGGATTTTAGACTCGATTTCGCGTGCGATCTCAGGATTTTCACACAAATAGTTGCGCACATTATCCTTGCCCTGGCCGATGCGATTGCCGTTATAGCTGTACCAGGCGCCCGACTTCTCGACCAACCCCTCAGCGACACCGAGATTGATGATCTCGCCCTCGCGCGAGATACCCTCGCCATAGAGGATATCGAACTCGACCTGCTTGAAGGGCGGCGCGACCTTGTTCTTGACCACCTTCACCTTGGTCTCGCTGCCGATCACCTCATCGCCCTTCTTGATGCTGCCGGTGCGGCGAATGTCGAGCCGCACCGAGGCATAGAACTTGAGCGCGTTACCGCCGGTTGTGGTTTCCGGGGAGTTGTGAACGGCCACATGGTCAACCAGATAGCTATGATTGCCCGCGACCTCTAAATCAAAGCGCATCCGATGACGGGGCTTAGCAGGACGCACCTCCTTGCGGGTGATGCGCATGGGCGCCGCCCTGAGCTGGGTGCGCGCCTCAAGCCGATGACCATTCAAATGGGCATCCGAGGTATCCGGATGCCAGGCGAAACGCCCGCGAAAATCCGGATGCAGCTTGTAATCGAGCGAGGGATGGACATAGGGCGCGATCTTTTCATGCAGCTGACGGGTGCGCTCGCCGCTGAAGAGCAAGGAACGCTCGCGCACGGTCGGACGCCCCATACCGAGCTGTTCGAGCCGATCCGCCAGACGCTCCTTGTCTTCCATCGGGAGGCTGACGCAGCCGATCTCGGCCTTACCGTGCCCCCACTGCTCATAGGAGCCTGAGAAGGTGCCGTCATCGCCGTACCAGACCGCCACGGCACGTGCATCCATGGTCGCGAGCATCCCGTCACTGACACACCGCCCCTGAGCCGAGTACGCCTGACGATGCAGGCCAACCAGTTGCGCCATGGGCAGGGTATCGAAGC
>JAFGTZ010000118.1 GCA_016938795.1 Chromatiaceae bacterium
AGTGGGCAGTGGGCAGTCTCGATGCTGCCCGGAGCTGGAGGCTGGCCGCTGGTGGCTGAGAGCTGGTCGCTCTCAAAGCGAACTGCGGCTATCGATTTCGCTCACTGCCACACCGCGCAGGATGCCCTTGATGATGTCGCGACAGGCGCCTTCGCGATCAGATTCGCGGCCCCGCCGCGCGGCGCTGAAAAAGCGCCCCAGCTCGCGCTGCTGGGCCGAGCTGAGCTCCTCGCTGAAGCCGCGCTTGTGTGTCAGATCGCGCTCGGGCACCCGATCGGGCGCATCCTCGTCGGCGGCCTGTCGGCCATGGGCCCAGTTCATGGCGCGCGCGCTGTAGAGCACGATGCGATCGAGCAAAATGAAGGGAAAGCGCGGATCGGTGATGGGGCCCATGACGAAACGCTGGGTGCCCGCCGCCTTCTCGATATTCAGCTTGGCCAGGGCGCGCCCGCCCATGAACCCCAGCACCCCGCCGGTGACCGCGCCGATCAGGGTGCCGGCGCCGAGCGACTGCCCGGCCGAGGCCAGATCAATGGCGCCGCCCGAGGCCGCGCCCGCCGCCATGCCCACCATGGCGAGCTGCTGGCGCGAGAGCCCCAGCGCCTGCCCCACCTCGTCGGAGAAGAGATCCTGACTGAGGATGGAATCGGGTGGCAGATTCCAGACATGGTGACGGAAGTTCGCCCGAATGCGCTCCTGCGCCTCGATTTCGAGCTGACGCAGTCCGTCCTCGAACTGGTGCAGAACCTCCTCGCGAACCCGATCACGCGCGCTCTGAAAAACCACCTTACCACTTTTCACGCTCTTCGACACCTTAAAGGACAGCGCATCGCGCAACAGCCCCAGGATGGTATCCACGGCCTGATCGGTGCGCCGCTCCCAATCGTGCTCGAAGGCCAAGATGGCCTCCTCGACGCGCGCCTCCCAGCGCTGATCGATGCTTTTGAGCGCCTGCAAGAGCTTGATGCGCTCGCCATAGGTGGCGCGGTGGGCGTTGAACTCGCGCACCGAGTTGAAGGCCTTGCCGAGCGTGTCCTGCCACTGCTCCATGTAGCGGGTCTGGCGGCTGAGATTGTTGAGAATGGCCATGCGCGGGCGCGCGGTGAGACGCAACAGCTCAATCTCGACCCGATCCTTTTCCTTGATGCGCTTGGAGCCATCAACCACCAGCACGATACCCGCGCCTTCGGCCACCGGGGCGAGCAGCTCGCAATCGTGCGCGAAGAGCGGATCCTTGCGATGCGCCTTCACAAAGGCGGCGGCCAGATCGCGCTCCTGCTCGTTGGCCTGGAACCATTCAAGAATGGCGCTAGGGTTCTGAAAGCCGGGCGTGTCGATGAACTCGATCACGGTACGCCCGTCGATCACCACCGGATAGAGCGTGGATTCGATAGTGGTGCCGGCGCGCTTGTCGATGGTGATGCGGTCATTCTCGGTCAGGGTCGCGACCACCGAGGACTTGCCGGCGTTGGGATGGCCCATGATGGCCAGACGTGGAATCTTCACCGCCATCAGTCTTGGTCCTCTTCGGGCGGAGTGAGCATGTCGAGACGCAGATAGGGATCGGCCATCTGGTCGATCTTGCGTTGCCAGTCGTTGAAATCGAAGGCGCGCAGCGGCGGCAGGTGGTCCTCGTCCTCGGGATCGCCCACCAGGGCCAGCAGAATGGGCGCCTGGGTGCCGGCCAGGGCACGCAGCTCGCGTAAAAAGAGCAGATGCTCGGTAATGGGCGGCTGCGAGCCGTCCTGTACCAGGGCAATGCGCGCGGGCGGCGAGTCCCACTGCGCCGTCTCGATCTGGGCGAGTATCGTCTCGGTCATGGCGCGCCCGGCGCCGAAGGTTGCATAGGCGCCAGGGCACCAGCCGCTGAGCTGGCGCAACAGCTGCTCAAGCCGGGGACGATCCTCCTCCTCCAGCACGTCGTCCACGTCCACATGCACCAGGAGCATGCAGGCGTCGGGGGCAAAGCGCGCCCCAGACGACGACTCGGAGGGCGGCTCGGCACCCACCGCAAGCACAGACGGCGCAGGGGCGGGTTCCGGCTCAGGTTCTGGCTCTGGCTCGGGTTCTGGCTCCGGCTCGGGTTCTGGCTCCGGCTCGGGTTCTGGCTCCGGCTCGGGTTCTGGCTCAGGCTCAGGCTCGGGTTCTGGCTCAGGCTCGGGTTCTGGCTCAGGCTCAGGCTCGGGCTCGGGCTCGGGCTCGGGCTCAGGTTCTGGCTCAGGTTCTGGCTCGGGCTCGGGCTCGGGCTCGGGCTCAGGCTCAGGTTCTGGCTCGGGTTCTGGCTCAGGCTCAGGTTCTGGCTCAGGTTCTGGCTCAGGCTCAGGTTCCGGCTCGGGCTCAGGCTCAGGTTCCGGCTCGGGCTCAGGCTCAGGTTCCGGCTCGGGCTCAGGCTCAGGTTCCGGCTCAGGCTCAGGTTCCAGCTCCGGTTCTGGAACAGCTTCGGGCTCCAGCTCAACCCTGGGCTCGGGCTGATCGAGCGGCAGCGCCTGCTCCAAGGATGCCACTTCGGGCTCGGGCACGCCGGCTTGTGACGCAGATTCAGGCGGCGGATCGGGCGGCGCCTCGACCTCGACGTCAGGCGTAGCCGCCACAGGTACCAGTTTAGCGGTCTGCTGATCGCGCCAGGGACGCGAGAGCTTGAGCGCGAGCGGTGTCTGACGATCCTTGAGGCTGGCGCGCCCCACATCCATGGGCGCGGGGATGGGCATCTCCTGCCCGCCGCTGCCTGCCTGGCCCGAAAAGTTCAGCACGGGCGTCAGCAGCCGGGCATAGAGCGCCTGGGTGCGCCCATGGGTAAAGGGCAGGCGCGCGAGCGCCAAGCGCTCAAGCAGGGTGAAAACCCCGAGCAGTGCAAGACGCGGCAACAGACCGTAAAAAAAGACCGCCAGCACCAAAAAACCGCTCCAGGAACGCAAATCAGCGGGGTCGGGTTTGTTGCCGCCGACCTGGGTCCATTGCTCTAGATAGATGCGCGAACCCTCGACCTGCGCCAAGGTGGGATAACCCGCGCCCTCGCCAAAGAGCCAGCTCCAGGGGAGCGCGATGAAACGCACCAGATCGTGAATGGTCTGGGGGTGCACGTCCATGGCCGTGCTCCAGCCAAAGGCCAAATCGGTGAACCATTCAAGCATCAGGGTGGTGAGAATAATCCCGACATTGAAGGCGATGCCGAAGATCTGGGCGGCGATCAGCAGGGGCAGGTAGGACAAGGGACCATAGAGGTTGAACTGCGACTTGAGCAAGCCGCCACGCGCCTCAGCGTGCTCGCGCACCTCGGCGCCGCTGTGCGCCAGATGCTGCTGTCGCAGCCAGCGTCCCGCCTGCTCGAAGAGCGGGCGCACGATGCGCGACAGAAGCGAGAGATCCTGAGCGGCAATCTCCAGGCGGCGCGACTTGCGCAGCACCCAGGTCGAGACCAGCGCCACCACCAAGGCGAACTGTACCCCGACCAGCAGGAAGAGATACCAGATGACGCTGACCGGGTGGAGCCCCTCGTAGTGCAGCAGCGCCGAGGCGATACCCACACCAGAGAGCACGCCAAGCAGGGCGAGAAAAAGATGACCGAGTCTCTGTGCGGCGGCAAAGGTGTTGCCGGGCAGCAGATCGCGCAGCCCCGGATCCTCGGCGTTGCGGCGCGCCGCGAGCCAGCGTCTCAGGGTGGCGCGCCGATGTGGAACCGTGTGGGGAACGTTTGGTGCGACTCCCGCCTGAATCTCATCGAGATAGAGCGTACGATCACGCTCCACCAGTGCCTCGCGCGTGGTCGCTCGCTCGCGCAGGGCGCGCTCGTCGGCCTCGATGTAGTAATCGAAGTCGATCAGGTCGGCAAGCGTCCAGCGCGCGGCGCCGGCGGGCGCCTCGTCATCCGAATCATTGCTGTGCAACTGTCGCAGATCCAAAACGTTCACGCGGCCACTCCGGTCGAGTCGGGGCCGATTACTCTACGTCAGGTTGCCTGGCAAGTTCCACATCCCTGTCAGGGAATTTAAGCGCCATGCCTCAGTGCCCGCCAAAACGCTGGGCGCGTTTCGCACGCCGCTCGCGCAGGCGCAGGCGCGTCCAGACCGGCCCCGAGAGCGCATAAACCAGGGCCATAGCGAAGAGGATGAGGGGCGGATTGATGAAGATGACGCCAAAGCCGAGCATGATGAAGACGGCCAACAGAAAGGGCACGCGGCCTTGCAGATTGAGCTGCTTGAAGCTCAGATAGCGGTAGTTGCTGACCATGAGCAGGCCGGCCCCGGCGGTGAGCGCGGCGACCAGCCAGGAAAGATTGGCCCCGTCGATCTTCAGCTCGGTTCCGAGCCAGACGCCGCTGGCGATGATGGCCGCCGCAGCGGGGCTGGCAAGCCCCTGAAAATAGCGTTTGTCGGCAATGCCAATCTGGGTATTGAAGCGCGCCAGGCGCAGCGCAGCTGCCGCTGTGTAGACAAAGGCCGCCAGCCAGCCGAGCTTGCCCAGCCCGGCAAGCGCCCAGTGATAGGCCACCAGTGCCGGGGCCACCCCGAAGGCCACCATGTCGGAGAGACTGTCGTACTCGGCGCCAAAATCGCTCTGGGTGTTGGTCATGCGCGCAATGCGCCCATCGAAACCATCGAAGACCATGGCGGCCAGAATGGCCAGCGAGGCGGCCTCGAAATGCGCCTGGGCGGCGCTGAGCACGGCATAAAAGCCGGCAAAAAGTGCGGCCGTGGTAAAGAGGTTGGGCAGCAGATAGATGCCGCGCGAGCGTTTGCGGGGTGCGGGCGCTTGGTCCATGGTTTTGACAGAAGGCATGGAAATGGCTCAAGAATGGCGCATCAGTATAGCGCGCCACAGCCAAGGACTTGAAAGCGAAGACACCGGCTGAGGTCTGACGAAATGAGGATTCAGCGTGGTTTCCCCCCTTAGCATGGGCCCTCTTCTGTCCTACACTGGAGCCAAGCTCGCCGCCAACCGGAGGAACCGATGAGCCTGGAGCGCGCCAAGCCGCCCCTGCCCGATGAGGACAAGCGCTGGAAGCTGGTCAACGCCACCATGCGCCGCAACGGCTATGCCGACCATGCCCTGATCGAGACCCTGCACAGTGTGCAGGACGCCTTCGGCTTTCTCGACGAAACCTCGTTGCACTTCGTGGCCGCGTCGCTCGACCTGCCGCTCAGCAAGGTCTATGGGGTTGCCACCTTTTATCATCTCTTCACGCTCAAGCCCAAGGGACGCCACAGTTGCGTGGTCTGCACCGGCACCGCCTGCTACATCAAGGGCGCCAACGCCCTGGTCGAGGGGCTGCGCGAGCGCTACGCCATCAACCCCGGCGAAACCACCGAGGACGGGCATCTCTCGGTCCTCACCGCGCGCTGCGTGGGCGCCTGCGGGCTGGCGCCCGCCGTGGTCATCGACGGCGAGGTACTCGGACGGCTCGACACCCCCGACCTCATCGAGCGCCTCGACACCCTCCCCGACCCCGAACCAACCCCCGCCAGCCACCGACCACCGACCACTAGCCACTGACCACCGACCACCGACCACCGACCACTAGCCACTGACCACCGACCACTGACCACTGACCACTCAATCATGAACCTCGACGACCTCGACGATCTTGCCAGCGAGTTTCGCAATGCCGAGCGCGATGTGGAGCGCGAGCTGCGCGTCTGCATGGCGGCCAGTTGCCAGTCCTCGGGCGCGCGCCCGGTCTTCGATTCGCTTGAGGCCCAGCTCAAGACCGATCCGCACCCCGGCTGCCGGCTCAAGGGCGTGGGCTGCATGGGGCTGTGCTCGGCCGGCCCGCTGGTGGCGATCACCCCGCCCGAGGCGGGCATCGAGGAGGGCCTGCTCTATCGCGAGGTCAAACCCGAGGATGCGCCCGAGCTGGTCGCCAGTCTCGACGGCCCGCCGGTGGAGCATCTGCGCTGCCCGACCGATCAGCCCTTTTTCGCGCGCCAGCAGCGCATCGTGCTGGAGCAGTGCGGACGCATCGACCCCGACAGCTTCGAGGATGCGGTGGCCCATGGCGGCTATGCCGGACTGGTGCGCGCGCTCAGCGAGCTGACCCCCGCCGAGGTGCTGCGCGAGCTGACCGCCAGCGGGCTGCGCGGGCGCGGCGGCGGCGGCTATCCGACCGGGCTCAAGTGGTCCACCATCGCGAAGATGCCGGCGGGGCAGAAATATGTCATCTGCAACGCCGACGAGGGCGACCCGGGCGCCTTCATGGATCGTGCGGTGCTCGAATCCGACCCTCATCGGGTGCTCGAAGGCATGGCCATCGCCGCCTACGCGGTGGGTGCGAACAAGGGCTATGTCTATGTGCGCGCCGAGTATCCGCTCGCGGTCGAGCGCCTCACCACGGCCATCCGCAAGGCGCGCCGCGCCGGTTTTCTCGGCGGGCGCGTGGCCGATACCCAGTTCGCCTTCGATATCGAGATCCGGCTCGGCGCCGGGGCCTTCGTGTGCGGCGAGGAGACCGCGCTCATGGCCTCCATCCAGGGGCTGCGCGGCCAGCCGCGCCCGCGCCCGCCCTATCCCGCCGAGTCCGGCCTCTGGGGCTGCCCCACCCTCATCAACAACGTCGAGACCTTCGCCAATGTGCCCGCCATCCTGCGCCGGGGCGGCGACTGGTTTGCGAGCATCGGCACCCAGGGCTCCAAGGGCACCAAGGTCTTCGCGCTCGCCGGCGCCATCGTCAACACCGGACTCATCGAGGTGCCCATGGGCACCCGGCTGCGCGACATCATCGAGGTGATCGGCGGCGGCATCCCCGGGGGGCGCGCCTTCAAGGCGGTGCAGACCGGCGGCCCCTCGGGCGGCTGCATCCCGGCCGAGCATCTCGACACCCCGGTCGATTACGACAGCCTCAAGAGCCTCGGCGCCATCATGGGCTCGGGCGGCATGATCGTCATGGACGAGACATCCAGCATGGTCGATGTGGCGCGTTTCTTCATGGAATTCTGCATGACCGAATCCTGCGGCAAGTGCGTGCCCTGCCGCGCCGGCACCTGGCAGATGCACGCCCTGCTGGACAAGATCGCCAAGGCCGAGGCATGCCGCGCCGATCTGGAGCTGCTCGAAACGCTCTGCGACCTGGTCAGCGCTACCAGCCTCTGCGGCCTTGGCCAGACCGCGCCCAATCCGGTGCTGAGCACACTGCGCTATTTCCGTGACGAATACGAAGCCAAGCTGCAAGGAGACCCGACCCCATGATCGCGCCCGAACAGGATCGCTATGCCTGGACCCTGGAGAGCGCACATCGGCTGCGCTCGGGACAGCTCGCCAGCCTGGATCTGGAGCGCATCGCCGAGGAACTGGAAGAAATGGGACGCAGCGAAAAGCACGCGCTATCGAGTCATCTCAAGGTGCTGATGCTGCATCTGCTCAAATGGCGCCATCAGCCCAGTTTTCGGGGTCTGAGCTGGCGGTTGTCGATCACCAATGCGCGTGACGAGATCCAGGAATTGCTCGAAGACAGCCCGAGCCTGAGACGTCAACTGCCCGATCTGATCAAGCGCCGCTACCCGGTGGCCCGCCAGCGCGCCATTCTGGAGACGGGCCTGCCCGAGGCGACCTTTCCGATAGAGTGCCCGTTTAAGATTGAGCAACTGCTGGATGCCGAGTACTGGGCTTGATGCAACCGCCACTTACGGGGCCTCTGATTGCCCAGTCTCGCGTCATCGCCAAGGGGCAGCGTATCCGCGATCTGCAACGCCTCATCGAAACCCATGGTGGTCGTGCGTCGCAGTGGGTGAAGAAGAGCAGTCCAGTCTTTGAGATGGATGGTGAGCATTATGAACTGCACTGGTACGAGCATCACGGCCTTGGACGCTTCGAGATCAAATTAAAGAAGGTGCCACGATGATCGTTCAATTGACTGAACCCCGCGCTGACTATCCCGAGCTGTCTACTGGACAGACCTATTGCGTGATCGGGATCGAGGCCAACGATTACCGATTACTCAATGATCGAGGACGCCCCTATCTCTATCCGGCGGAGCTGTTCGCAATCATCGACGCCGACGAACCGGACGACTGGGTGCTCTCCACCGGGGACGACGGCGAACGCTATGCCTATCCCGCTGCGCTCAACCAGGCGGGATTTTTCGAGGACTTCTTCGAGGGCCAATCAGAGGCGATTGCAGCTTTTTGGCGAAGTGTCAACCAACAACTCTCACGCGCCGCCTGAGACACCTTCCAAGGAGCCAGCCCATGCCCCCAGCCACGCCCCAGCCGAACGTGCGCGTTGTGACGCTCCGCATTGACGGACGGGATGTCTCGGCGCGCGAGGATGAAACCATTCTGGAGGTCTGCCGCGAGAACCGGATCGAGGTTCCGAGCCTCTGCCAGCTCGACGGGCTCTCGGTCTGGGGCGGCTGCCGGCTGTGCATGGTCGAGCTCGCCGGACAGGGCCGCCTCTTTGCCGCCTGCGCCACGCGCGTCGCCGAGGGCATGGAGGTGAGCACCAACACCGAGCGCCTGCGCCACTATCGCCGCCTCATCCTCGAACTGCTCTTCGCCGAGCGCAATCATGTCTGCTCGGTCTGTGTCTCGAACGGACACTGCGAGCTTCAGGCGCTCGCCCAGCGCTGCGGGGTCGATCATGTGCGCCTGCCCTATCGTCAGGCCCGCTATCCGGTCGATAGCTCGCACGAGATGTTCCGGCTCGATCACAACCGCTGCGTGCTCTGCACCCGCTGCGTGCGGGTCTGCGATGAAATTGAAGGGGCGCACACCTGGGATGTCATGGGGCGCGGCAGCGACTGCCTGGTCATCACCGACATGGCCCAGCCCTGGGGCGCAAGCGGCACCTGCACCAGTTGCGGCAAGTGCGTGCAGGTCTGTCCCACCGGGGCGCTGGTCAAACAGGGCACCTCGGTCGGCGAGATGGTGAAGGACCAGCATTTTCTCCCCATTCTGGCCCGCCGGAGGCATCTCGCATGAGCACACGCATCACGGTCGCCACCGCCTGGCTCGACGGCTGCTCGGGCTGTCACATGTCCTTCCTGGATCTCGACGAGCGTCTGCTCGAACTCATCGAGCACGTCGAGATTGTCTACAGCCCCCTGGTGGATACCAAGGAACTGCCCGAGCGGGTGGATGTTGGCATTCTGGAGGGCTCGATCAGCTCGGAGGACGATCTGGAGAAGGCGCGACAGTTTCGCGAGCGCTGCGCGCTGCTCATCAGCCTTGGCGACTGCGCCGTGACCGGCAACGTGCCTGCCATGCGCAACCAGTTCCCGCTCGCGGCGGTGCTCGACCGCGCCTATCGCGAAAACGTCACGCTCCAGCCGCAGATCCCCACCCGCAATGTTCCGGCCCTGCGCGTGCCGGTCAAGCCGGTGCATGGCGAGGTCAAGGTCGATCTCTTCGTCCCTGGCTGTCCGCCGAGCGCCGATGCCATCTGGACCGTCCTGAGCGAATTGATCGCGGGCCGCATACCCGACCCCAACAGCGTCACGCGCTTTGGCGCCTGAGGCGACTCTTTCGGCCCATTGCATGACACGCAAGTCGTCATTGACAGATGTTCTTTAAAAAGGCTCCAGTCCGCCAATAATGCGATGGAGTCAGTCAACTGGACTTTTTAACCCAAGACTGTATTTCTCGATTATTTCTTGCAACTGATTGATCGCTTCTGCGGATAACCGTATTGACTGACTCTTCTTTCCCTCAATTTTTCGATTCTTCGATCCATATGTATCTATTTGTAGAAACGCTTCACCCTCCACGTATACTATCGAATATGTCGCATCGACTTCCGTGTGCTTGCTGTCCTTTTCTAGAGTTAT
>JAFGTZ010000017.1 GCA_016938795.1 Chromatiaceae bacterium
CGCTTGTTGGTGCCGGTGATGGCGCGCCCGCGCCGCCCGTTGTCGAGCAGCGCGTCAACCGCCTCCTGCAACATGCGCTTCTCGTTGCGCACGATGATGTCGGGCGCGATCAGATCGAGCAGACGCTTGAGACGGTTGTTGCGGTTGATGACGCGGCGATAGAGATCGTTCAGATCCGAGGTCGCGAAGCGACCGCCATCGAGCGGCACCAGGGGGCGCAGCTCGGGCGGCAGCACCGGCAGCACGGTGAGGATCATCCACTCGGGACGATTGTTCGACTCCAGCAGCGATTCCATGAGCTTGAGCCGCTTGGCGAGCTTCTTGATCTTGGTTTCGGAGTTGGTCGATTCAATCTCCTCGCGCATGCGCCGAATCTCGGCCGGCATGTCGATGGTGCGCAGCAGCTCGAATACCGCCTCGGCGCCCATGCGTGCGTCGAACTCGTCGCCATTGGCCTCAAGCGCGTCGAGATATTGCTCGTCATTGAGCAGCTGACCGCGCTCCAGATCCACGACCATGCCCGGATCGATGACCACGAAGGACTCGAAATAGAGGATGCGCTCGATGTCGCGCAGCGTCATATCGAGCAGCAGACCAATGCGCGAGGGCAGCGACTTGAGGAACCAGATGTGCGCCACCGGGCTCGCCAGATCAATATGACCCATGCGCTCGCGGCGCACCTTGGCAAGCGTGACCTCGACACCGCACTTCTCGCACACCACGCCGCGATGCTTCAGGCGCTTGTACTTGCCGCAGATGCACTCGTAGTCGGTGATGGGGCCGAAGATCTTGGCGCAGAAGAGCCCGTCGCGCTCCGGCTTGAAGGTGCGATAGTTGATGGTCTCGGGCTTCTTGACCTCGCCGTAGGACCAGGAACGGATCATCTCGGGCGAGGCGAGCCCGATCTTGATCGCGTCGAATTCGAGCGCCTGACCCTGCTGCTTGATGATTTTGAGTAGATCTTTCAAGACCTTGATCTCCTGCCTGGAATAACCGGCTTGGGATAGGGGTGAGCTTTCAGCGTTCAGCGACCAGCCGCCAGCGATGAGCCGCCCGCTTCCACAAGCCGGCAGCTGGAAGCTGAAAGCTGGCGGCTGGCCGCTGAGCGCCGCCTCAATCCTGCTTTAGCTCCACGTTGATGGCGAGCGAGCGAATCTCCTTAACCAACACGTTGAAGGACTCGGGCATGCCGGCCTCCATGCGGTGGTCGCCATCGACGATGTTTTTGTACATCTTGGTGCGCCCGTTCACGTCGTCGGACTTCACCGTGAGCATTTCCTGAAGCGTGTAGGAGGCGCCATAGGCCTCCAGCGCCCAGACCTCCATCTCACCGAAGCGCTGGCCGCCAAACTGGGCCTTGCCGCCGAGCGGCTGCTGAGTCACCAGGCTATAGGGGCCGGTGGAGCGCGCATGCATCTTGTCGTCAACCAGGTGGTTGAGCTTGATCATGTACATGTAGCCCACCGTCACCGGACGCTCGAAGCGCTCGCCGGTGCGTCCATCGAAGAGGATGCTCTGCCCGAGTGGCACGCCCTGATCGCGGTTGTCGCGCTCGGCGAGCCGGAGCATGTCCTGAATCTCCTCCTCGGTCGCGCCATCGAACACCGGCGTGGCCAGGGGCACACCCTTGGTGAGGTTGCGTGCGAGTTCGACAATCTCCTCGTCGCCCAGGCTGGCGAGATCCTCGCGCTTACCGCTGGTGTTATAGATCTGCTCAAGCAACCCGCGCAGATCCTCAACCGCCGCCTGCTGCTTGAGCATGCGCCCGATGCGCTCGCCGAGCCCCTGGGCGGCCCAGCCCAGATGGGTTTCGAGCACCTGGCCGACGTTCATGCGCGAGGGGACACCCAGCGGATTGAGCACGATATCGACCGGCTCGCCATCCGCCGAGAAGGGCATGTCCTCGACCGGCACCACCTTGGAGATAACACCCTTGTTACCGTGACGTCCGGCCATCTTGTCGCCCGGCTGGATGCGCCGCTTCACCGCCACATAGACCTTGACCATCTTGAGCACGCCGGGCGCGAGATCGTCGCCGCAGGCAATCTTGCGCTTCTTGGTCTCGTAGCGTTCGCGGAACTCCTCGCGCTGCTGCTTCACCTGCGCGGCCACCGCCTCCAGCTGGCTGGCAATGGCCTCGTCCTGCATACGAATCTCGAACCAGAGATCACGCGAACCGCGCGAGACCAACTCCTGCAGATAGGTCTTGGTGACCTTGCTGCCCGGCTTGAAGCTGCCCGGACCGCCATCGGCCACCTTGCCTACCAGCAGTTTCTCGACGCGCTGGAAGGTGTCGTTCTCCATGATGCGCTGCTGATCGGCAAAGTCCTTGCGCACCCGATCGAGTTCCATTTCCTCGATTTCGATAGCGCGCTTGTCCTTCTCGACCCCATCGCGCGTGAAGACCTGCACATCGACCACGGTGCCGTTCATGCCCGAGGGCAGACGCAGCGAGGTATCCTTCACGTCCGAGGCCTTCTCGCCGAAGATGGCGCGCAGCAGCTTCTCCTCGGGGGTGAGCTGAGTCTCGCCCTTGAGCGTGACCTTGCCGACCAGGATGTCGCCATCGCGCACCTCGGCGCCGACATAGACGATGCCCGACTCGTCGAGCTTGGCGAGCGCCGCCTCGCCGACGTTGGGAATGTCGCTGGTGATTTCTTCCGGCCCGAGCTTGGTGTCGCGCGCGAGACAGGACAGCTCCTCGATGTGAATGGTGGTGAAGCGATCCTCCTGCACCACACGCTCGGAGATGAGAATGGAATCCTCGAAGTTGTAGCCGTTCCAGGGCATGAAGGCGACGCGCAGATTCTGCCCCAGCGCCAGCTCGCCCATGTCGGTCGAGGGACCGTCGGCGAGCACGTCCTGGCGCGCCACCTTGTCGCCCGGCTTGACCAGGGGACGCTGGTTGATGCAGGTGTTCTGATTCGAGCGGGTGTATTTGGTGAGGTTGTAGATATCCACACCCGGTACGCCCGGCACCGCCTCATCGTCGTTGACGCGCACCACGATGCGCGCGGCATCGACCGACTCGATGACACCGCCGCGGCGCGCCACCACGCACACGCCCGAATCACGCGCCACCACGCGCTCCATGCCGGTGCCGACCAGCGGCTTTTCGGCACGCAACGTGGGCACCGCCTGACGCTGCATGTTCGAGCCCATGAGGGCGCGGTTGGCGTCGTCGTGCTCAAGGAAGGGAATGAGCGAGGCCGCCACCGAGACGATCTGACGCGGCGAGACGTCCATGTACTGGATGTCCTCGGGCGCCTTCATGGTGAACTCATTGGCATGACGGCAGGACACCAGGGCATCGGTCAGGCGACCGTCCTCATCGAGGGTGGCGTTCGCCTGGGCGATGACATAGTTGCCCTCTTCGATGGCCGAGAGATAGTCGATCTGCCGGCTGACGCGACCGTTCTCGACCTTGATATAGGGCGTTTCGAGAAAGCCATAGGAATTGGTGCGCGCATAGACCGCGAGCGAGTTGATCAGACCGATGTTCGGACCTTCCGGGGTCTCGATGGGGCAGACGCGTCCGTAGTGCGTGGGATGCACGTCGCGCACCTCAAAGCCCGCGCGCTCGCGCGCGAGACCGCCCGGACCGAGCGCCGAGACACGCCGCTTGTGGGTGACCTCGGAGAGCGGGTTGTTCTGATCCATGAACTGCGAGAGCTGGCTGGAGCCGAAAAACTCCTTGATGGCCGCCGACACCGGCTTGGCATTGATCAGCTCCTGCGGCATCAGGCCCTCGGACTCGGCGAGCGAGAGACGCTCCTTGACCGCGCGCTCGACCCGCACCAGCCCCACGCGGAACTGGTTCTCGGCCATCTCGCCCACACAGCGGATGCGGCGGTTGCCAAGGTGGTCGATGTCGTCCACCGTGCCGCGCCCGTTGCGCAGCTCGACGAGCACCCGGAGCACCTCGATGAGGTCGGAGCTGTCGCCATGCTCGCTGTAGAGCGCCTGAGCGAAGTCATCAGGACGATTGCGGAAATAGCAGCCGTCATAGACCACGCCCGGCCCGGTCTCGGACTCGCGCCCGAGACGGCGATTGAACTTCATGCGCCCGACCGCCGAGAGGTCGTAGCGATCAGGTGTGAAAAAGAGATTGTGGAAGAGATTCTGGGCGGCCTCCTTGGTGGGCGGCTCGCCGGGGCGCATCATGCGATAAATCTCGATCTGGGCGTCGAGTTCATTGGTGGTAGGGTCGATGCGCAGGGTCTCGGAGATATAGGGGCCCTGATCGAGATCGTTGACGAACAGGGTTTCGAGGGTCTCGACCCCCTTCTCGAACAGGGTTTCGAGCAGCTCGGCCGTGATGAGGCTGTTGGCCTCGGCGATCACCTCACCGGTCTCGGTATCGACCTGGGCGTGGGCGAGCACTCGATTGAGGAGGAAATCGGCGGGCACCTCAAGCCGATTGACATCGGCCTTTTGCAGCTCGCGAATATGCTTGGCGGTGACCCGGCGCCCGGCTTCGACCAGCACCTCATCGCCAATACGAATATCGAAGGGGACGGTTTCGCCGCGCAGACGCTCGGGCACCAGGTCGAGCGACACCTGACGGTTCTCGATATGGAAGGTATCGGTCTCGAAGAAGCGTGCGAGGATATCCTCGACACCATAACCCAGGGCGCGCAGCAGAATGGTGGCCGGCAGCTTGCGACGCCGGTCGATACGTACAAAGACGTTATCCTTGGGGTCGAACTCGAAATCGAGCCAAGAGCCGCGATAGGGAATGACACGCGCCGAAAACAGCAGCTTGCCCGAGGAGTGGGTCTTGCCCTTGTCGTGATCGAAGAAGACACCAGGCGAACGGTGCAACTGCGAAACGATGACGCGCTCGGTGCCGTTGATGATGAAGGTGCCGGTCTCGGTCATGAGCGGCAACTCGCCCATGTAGACCTCTTGCTCGCGGATATCCTTCACCACCTTGGAGCCAGCCGGGGCGTCCTTGTCGTAGATCACCAGACGCAGCAGCACGCGCAGGGGCGCGGCAAAGGTGGCGCCGCGCAGATGGCACTCGCGCTCGTCGAACGCCGGCTCGCCGAGACGGTAGCGCACATACTCCAACACCGCGTTGCCCGAGTAGCTCTCGATCGGGAAGACCGACTTGAAGGCCGCGTGCAGACCGACATCGCGGCGCTCCTTCTCCGGCACGTCGGCTTGCAGAAATTCGCGATAGGAATCAATCTGCGTGGCCAGCAGGAAGGGCACGTCCAGAATGCTCGGACGCTTGCCGAAGTCTTTGCGGATGCGCTTTTTTTCGGTGAACGAATAGGCCATTATTGCCTTCCCTCGAGGTGCTTGCTTGGGTCCCTAACGGGGCATGGACTCTGATGCGGGTTGCGGCTGGTCCCGGACGAATCCAAGAATCCAACTGCGGCGCCAATCCCGCGACGGGCGACGCCCGGGGGTCTATCCGGCCCCAACAGGAAAAGGCCGGCGGCATTTCGCCGCCAGCCCGTACGCTCCGCCGATACGATGGCGAGGCAATGCGCCCTTACTTGATTTCGACGGACGCGCCAGCCTCTTCAAGTTCCTTCTTCGCCTTTTCGGCTTCATCCTTCGAGACGGCTTCCTTCAGGGTGGTAGGAACGCCTTCAACGGCGTCCTTCGCTTCCTTGAGGCCCAGACCGGTGAGGCCGCGTACCGCCTTGATGACACCAACCTTGTTGGCGCCGAAGGAGGTCAGGACCACGTCGAACTCGGTCTTTTCCTCAGCCGGAGCGGCATCGCCACCACCAGCGCCCGGGGCCGCTGCAACCATGGCGGCTGCGGCGGTCACGCCGAACTTTTCTTCCATCGCGCTGATGAGGTCAACAACCTCCAGCACGGTCATGTTGCCGATCGCTTCGAGGATCTCGTCTTTGGAGACGGCCATGGGGTTCTCCTGAAATAAACCTAAAAAATCGAATGACTAAGGAACAAGGACGCGCCCTTTAGGCGGCCTCCTTGGCATCGCGAATCGCGGCGATGGTGCGCACCAGCTTGCCGGGCACCTCGTTGATGGTCGCCGCAAGCTTCTGCACCGGAGCCTTCATGGTGGCCATGAGCATGCTGATCGCCTGATCGTAGGTCGGCATCTTCGCGAGATTGCCGAGCTCCGAGGGATCGAGCAGCTTGCCACCCAGGGCGATCACACGCACCTGGAACTTGTCATGCTCCTTCGCAAAGGCCTCTGCCACGCGTGCCGCAGCACCCGGATCTTCCTGCGAGAAGGCGAGAATGAGCGGACCCGTGAGTCCATCCCGCATACAGGCAAAATCCGTGTCTTCCAGCGCGCGCCGCGCCAGGGTATTCTTGACCACACGAACATAGACCCCGGCCTTGCGTGCCTCCACGCGCAGCTTGGTCAATTGCTCGACGGTCAGCCCCCGATACTCAGCACCGATGGCCGAGTAGGCGTTCTTGGCGACTTCCGCGACTTCGGCGACGATCGCTTCTTTCTGGGCGAAATTCAGCGCCACTGTCGTCACCTCCTAACACTAGTGAATTGCCGGCATGAAGCCGACCGGTTCCCGGTGCGCCTTCCTAGCGCGCAGGGAACAGCGAATGTGCGCCGTCCTCAGTCAATTGCTGATTCTGGAGCACCGTCTACGCAGGCGGCTCAACCCCTTAAGCCAAGCGGTCCGCATCCCGGGCGAAGCGTTCGGCACCTGCGGTCTTTGACGGTCTCCGGCCATGACCGGAGCCCCAAAGAATGGCGAGAATGACCCAAGAACACTGAAGCTTTTGGGCCATCCTCATTAGGGGGCAAAGCCCCCTCAGCCTTAGAACGTCAGGCTGGAATGATCGACGGCCAATCCCGGCCCCATGGTGCTGGAAACCGTGACCTTTTTCATATAGACGCCCTTGGCGGCAGTCGGCTTGGCCTTCATGAGATTGCCAAGCAGCGCCTCAAGATTTTCGCGCAGCTTTTCGGGCTCGAAGTCGATCTTGCCAAGGGGGCAGTGAATGATGCCCGCCTTGTCGGTACGGTAGCGCACCTGACCCGCCTTGGCATTGCGCACGGCCTCGGCGACATCCGGCGTCACAGTGCCGACCTTGGGGTTTGGCATCAGACCGCGCGGACCCAGAATCTTGCCGAGCTGGCCGACGATACGCATGGCATCGGGCGAGGCGATCACCACGTCATAGTTGAGATTGCCGGCCTTCATCTCTTCGCCCAGATCCTCGAAACCGACCCGGTCGGCGCCTGCTTCGCGCGCGGCATCGGCACCAGCACCCTGCGCAAAAACCGCCACGCGCACAGTCTTGCCAATGCCGTGAGGCAGCACTGTGGAACCACGCACCACCTGATCGGACTTGCGGGGATCAACGCCCAGATTGACGGACACATCCACACTTTCGGCAAACTTGACCTGGGAGAGCTCCTTCAGCAGCACGAAGGCCTCTTCGGCGGCATAGAGCTTGCCGTGCTCGACACGCTCGCTGATCGCGCGCTGACGCTTGGTTAGCTTGGCCATCAGTTCACCCCCTCGACATCCAGACCCATGGCGCGTGCGCTGCCCGCGATGGTACGCACGGCGGCGTCCATGTCGGCGGCGGTCAGATCGGGCATCTTGATGCTCGCAATCTGCTCAAGCTGCTCACGCGTCACCACACCCACCTTATTAGTGTTCGGGTTCGCGCTTCCCTTGGCCAGGCCCAGGGTCTTTTTCAGCAGCACCGAGGCCGGCGGGGTCTTGGTGATGAAGGTGAAGCTACGATCGGAATAAACCGTAATGACGACCGGCGTCGGCAGGCCCTTTTCCATGTCCTGCGTGCGCGCATTGAACGCCTTGCAGAACTCCATGATGTTAACGCCGTGCTGACCAAGCGCGGGGCCGACAGGCGGGCTTGGATTGGCCTCGCCCGCCTTGACCTGCAGCTTGATATAGGCTGTGATCTTTTTAGCCACAATGATTCTCCAATGGGTACAAACGCCAGCACTGGAACGACTGGCTCCCCAGATTTGAGCCCGCTAGGGGCTGGAACAGGGGCCGCCTGATCAGACGGCCACCAGGAATCCGCAATCGAGGTTCAAGGCTTTAGAAGTCAGCCCTTTTCGACCTGAGAAAATTCGAGATCGACCGGCGTTGCGCGCCCGAAGATCAGCACCGAGACCTTGACGCGACTTTTTTCGTAGTCAACGTCCTCAACGACACCATTGAAGTCAGCAAAGGGCCCATCGACGACTCGCACTGTCTCGCCCGGCTCGTAGAGCACCTTGGGACGCGGCTTCTCGCCCCCCTCCTCCAGTCGCTGAAGAATGATCTGCGCCTGGGAGTCAGGGATGGGCGCCGGACGGTCACCCGTACCGCCAATGAACCCCATGACCTTGGGAACGCTCTTGACGAGATGCCAGGTTTCGTCGGTCAGCTCCATGTTGACCAGCACATAACCCGGGAAAAACTTGCGCTCGCTCTTGCGCTGCTGCCCGCCCCGCATCTCGACCACTTCTTCGGTAGGAACCAGGACCATGCCAAAGAAGTCATCAAGCCCCGCACGCCGAACACGCTCCTCCAGGGAACGCTTCACCTGCCCCTCAAAACCCGAGTAGGCATGAATGACATACCAGCGTTTCGACATGCTCAACCTCCCTGACCGGTCAGGAATCGCAGGATTGACATCAAAACCATGTCGAAAAGCCAGAGCACAATGCCCACAATGAGCACCATGACGATAACGACTAGGGTGGTTTGAAGGGTCTCTTGACGGGTTGGCCAGACGACCTTGCGGACTTCCATCCGCGCATCGGAGACAAACTGCCAGAGGGTGCGCCCCACCGCCGTCTGAAGCACCAGCGCCACGGCAGCCGCCACAAAAAGCAACAGACCGGGCACACGTACCAGAACGGACCAAGAGGCAAAGAAGTAGAAGGCGACAATGCCAATGATCAACAAAAAAGCGGCAGCAGCCAGCTTGAAGTAATCCAAGCTGACGCTGCGGACCTCAGCGCGTGAATTCATGGGCTTGCGTGTCGCCTGAGCGATGGTTGTATGGCAGGCCAGGAGGGACTTGAACCCCCAACCTGCGGTTTTGGAGACCGCTGCTCTGCCAATTGAGCTACTGGCCTAGAAACTCTATTTCTTGAAAGGCGCGTGCATTCTAGCACACGCCTTCGCAAGAGACTTACTCAATGATCTTCGAGACCACGCCGGCACCGACGGTGCGTCCACCTTCGCGCACCGCGAAGCGCAGACCCTCTTCCATCGCGA
>JAFGTZ010000119.1 GCA_016938795.1 Chromatiaceae bacterium
AGATCGAGCCGACCCCGGTCGAACGCTAGGCGCAAGGCTCCAGCGCGGAATGCGCCCAGCGCCTCGGCAGCTGGGCGCGCAGATGCTCGATCAGCCGCTGAACCCGGCGCGGACGCGGCCCCTGGGGCAGACAGCAGACCAACTCCAGCGGTGGCGCCTCCCAGTCAGGAAGCAGCCGCTGGAACTGTCCGCGCAGACCGTGCTGGGGGCATTCCGCCAGCCATGAGGGCAGGATGCCGATACCGTAGCCACGGGCGACGGCATCGGCCAGCATGTCCGGCGAGTGCAGGCGCAACCGCGCCTGTGGCGAGAACTGATGAATCTCGTCAGTCTGACCATGTCGCAGCTCAATGGCGCCCGCCTCGTCGCTCAGCGCAATCCAAGGGCAGGCGCCAAGCAGATGGGGGTGTTCCAGCCCCCGACAGGGGCCTTGCGGATAGGCCGAGGTATAGAGCCGCCGTCGCCAACGTCCCAGCGCCAGGCGCGTGAATCCGGGCAGGGAGCAGCTTTCGCAGGAGAGCCAGAGATCCACCTCGTCCGCCGCCGGCAAGCCGCCCGACGGGGGCACACGCACATCGAGATGGATATCGGGATAACGCGCAAGATAGTCGTGCAGCGCCCGCATGGCCCAACCGCGCGTCAGTGCCTGATCGATCCACAGACACACCTCGCCGCGCATCTCCTGCGAAACGGCCGCGATTGCACGCCGCCCCTCCTCCGCCAGGGCCAGGATGCGTTCACCATAGTCCGCATAACAGGCGCCCGCCTCGCTCACCCTGAGGCGCCCGCCCTCCTGCTGAGTTAGACGCTGTCCGAGCGACAATTCCAGCATGGCCAACCTCCGACTCAGGGTTGACTTGGGATAGCCCAGGGCGCGTGCCGCAGCGCTCAGATTGCCGTGCTCGCGCAGGGCAAGCAGGGCCCGCAGCGTCTCATAATCCGTCATGGCTGTTCCTCTTTCGCAACGCCTCGTTCCACGATTCGCACTGTTCACCACACTCCAATCCTTCCACAATAGAATTGAGAATAATTCTATTTTAAGGGAAGATCTGGAATCCGATGAAAGCCGAGACAGCCACAACGACCCTCGCCGCCCTGCTGATGACTGCGGGATCGGTTCACACGCAAGCGGACAGCGGCTCCGAGGCCACCCATGTGGCGCTCCCGCTGATCGAGATTGCCGCCGAGGCCGAGACGCAGGGACGCACCATTCCCATCGAGCAGGTGCAGCGCAACCTTGCCAGCGACATGGCGGATCTCTTCAAGGGCGACACCTCGGTGAGCGTCGGCGGTGGCGCGCGCAATGCGCAGCGCCTCTATCTGCGAGGCATCGAGGGCGGAAACCTGAACATCACCATCGACGGCGCACGCCAGGGCCGCAGCCTGCACCAGCATCGTGGCGGCATTGGCGGCATCGATCCCAGTTTGCTCAAACAGGCCGAGATCATCACCGGCCCCTCGGCCGAGCGTGGAGCGGGCGCGCTCGGCGGTGCGATCCGCTTCGAGACGGTCGATGCCCAGGATCTGCTCGACCCGGGCCGTCGCTCGGGCGCGACCCTCAAGGCCGGCTATGCCTCGGCCGACCGCTCCGAGCAAGGCGGCGCCACCCTCTATGGCCTGATCAGTGACCAGCTTGGTCTGCTGGCTCATCTCTCGGCCATCAACCGCGAGGACTACCGCATCGGCGGCGGGGATGAGGCGCCCAACACGGCTGGCCAGGACCGCAACTATTTCGTCAAGGCCTCGCTGCTCGATCTTCAGGGCCACAGCCTGCGTCTGAGCGCCGAGCGCAACACCAACTCGGGGCGCTATCTCTGGGGCAGTACGGGCAGCGACTTTGGCTACCCGCCCGAGGGCGCGGTCCCCCAGTATCAGGTGGCGGCGCGCGAGTCCTTCACCCTCGACCACCGCTATCAGCAAGGCAATCCGCTGATCGACTGGCGCCTGAACCTCTATTCGAACGATAACAGCCTTGAGGCGACAACCTTCGACACCTCCGTGGCAAACGAGGTCACGAGCGAGGAACTCGGTCTCAGTCTGCGCAATATCTCGCGTTTCAGGCTTGGCCCCACCGAACACCACCTGACCCTGGGCGGGGACTACTACAGCGAGGATGGCAGCAGTCTCTCCTCCAGCGGCGGAAGCAATGATTTCACCTCAAGCAATCTTGGGCTCTTTGTGCAGGAGCGCATGGACATCCATTGGCTGAGCCTATCCTTTGGCGTGCGTTTCGACGACTATTCGGCCGATTACGGTCTCGACACCCTGGAGGGCGACGCCCTCTCGCCCAATGCCAGCGCCGAGCTTCGCCTGCCCGGCGGATTCACGGCCTTTGCCGGCTATGGCGAGGCGGTGCGCGGCAGCGGCATCATCCCCATTTCCTGGCTTCCCCTGGCCACCGAGATCCGCGCCGACGATGCGGAGGAATCGACGCAGCGCGAGGCTGGGCTGCGCTATCGGGCCGATGGCCTGCTGCGCCCTGGCGATCATTTCACTGCCGAGCTGACCCTCTTCAACACCGAACTCGATCAGGTCATTCAGCGGGTGGGCGGCGGCGGCCCGCCGCATAAATTCGGCCTCATCATCGACAACACCCCCGGCCTGACCTCCGAGGGCTTCGAGGTGCGCGCGAGCTGGAGCTGGGAGCAGTTCCAGACCCGACTGAGCTTCACCAGCGTGGACACCACGGATCGTGACGGTAATCCCGCCGGTGTCATTCGGCGTCTTGGAGCCTCAAGCGGCGATCGGCTGGTGTGGGATAACCGCTGGAGTCCCCGAGAGGGCCTGACGCTTGGCTACACCCTCACCGCAGTCGCCGACCTCGACGAGGTGCCCGCTGGCGAACCTGAACGCCCCGGCTACAGGCTGCACGACATCCAGGCCGAATGGCGGCCGCGTGACATGCAAAATCTGACCCTTTCGCTTGCCGTCCACAATCTCTTCGACGAACGCTATGCCGATCAGGCTTCATTGATCAGCACAAGCACAGGCGTCGTCGAGGAACCGGGCCGCGACATCCGTCTGGCCATGAGCTACCGCTTCTAATGCCTCGCAGCCGCGCGCGGGCCAATCCGCGCGCAATCCTTGGGGTCGGCTCGACCCCGACAACATCACCGTGTCCGCCAGGAAGCCCCCAATCCGGCCTTGAGACCGGAGCGAAATCCGATATAATGCAAACAAGAACCTTTCTCTTTTAACGATTCAGGATCTCTCGTCCCGCATCGCCATGACCGATACCACCACGAACGCCGCGCCCGCGGCACCTGCCCAGGCTCAGGCTCCGTTCTCTCCGCCGGACAGCCTGATGCCGGGTGGCGCGGCGCCCCTTTCGGAGGCCATGACGTCTCCACCTCCGTCCACGGTCGCTCCTTCCGCGAGTCCCGATCTCGCCACGAGCGCCTGGGATCAAATCGGCGCCCTGCTCGACGCCGGCGGCCCCGTTGTTCTTGTGCTGGGGCTGTTCTCCATCGTGGCGCTCGCCATCGTGCTGCTCAAACTCTGGCAGTTTCATGCCATGCGCCTCGACCAGCTTGGTCCGGTCGAGGATTCGCTGCGCCGCTGGCAGCAATCCGACACCAAGGCCGCCATTGCCTTGGTGGCCGGGCGCGTTCAACCGGTCGCCCAACTGGTGCATCTGGCGCTGATCGGGCTTCAGAGACCCGGCGTCGATCTGGCGCTTCTGCGCGAGGAACTCGCACGCGTGGCTACAGCACAGCTTGAGCGACTGCGCGGACAATTGCGCACCCTGGAGGTCATCGCCGCGCTCAGTCCGCTGCTCGGTCTGCTGGGCACCGTGCTCGGCATGATCGAGGCCTTCCGCCAGCTTGAAATAGCCGGTCGTCAGGTCGATCCCAGCATTCTCTCCGGCGGAATCTGGGCGGCGCTGCTGACCACAGCGGTCGGGCTCAGCGTCGCCATTCCAGTGGTTCTCGCGCATGCCTGGCTGGAGCGTCGGGTTGAGCGTTGCGCGCATCGCATGGAGGATGCCGTCACCCTGGTCTTCACGCGTGGTCTCAAGGCGCCCGTGCTGACTGCGGCGCCGCAGGCGCCGCGTGGTTTTGGCCATGCGGCTTGAGCGTGCGCCGGCGCGTGCCGGGCGCGCCATAAGCCTCACTCCGCTGATCGACGTGGTCTTCATCCTGCTGCTGTTCTTTCTGCTGGCCTCGCATTTCGATCAATGGGGTGCGCTTCAGCTCGACACCAGCGCCAGCCTGGCCACCCGTCCCAGCGCCGCCGACGCACAGACCCTGCTGCTGCGGCTGCACGCGGATGGCGCCCTGGAACTCAACGGCGAAGCCCTTGATGAGGCGTATCTTGGCGCGCGTCTGGAGTCGCTGCTGGCAGAGCGCCCTGGGCTCGCGCTGGTGGTGCAGGCGGATGCCGAGGTGCCCCTTCAGGATCTGGTGAGCCTGATCGACCACATCGTCGCGCTGGGTGTTCAAGAGGTCAGCCTGCGATGAAGCTCAGCCGTTCCCGCCCTCGGGCAACCCATGACAACCATCTCATTCCGCTGATCAATGTGATCTTTCTCATGCTGATCTTCTTCATGGTGGTCGGGCGCATCGCCCCTCGCGATCCGATCAGCGTCAGCCCGCCGGACTCGCTGCTCGACACCCATGCCGAGCCACTCGAACAACTCTTGGTGCTGGGGGCCGATGGCCAGCTGGCCATGGATGGCCGCATTCTCGCGCCCGATGCCGTGCGTGACAGTCTCGCTCGCTGGCGAGAGGCGCTGAGCGCCTCCGGCGCCACCTCACCCGCCCGGATCACCCTCAAGGCCGATGCCAGCCTCAGTTCAGGCCAATTGCGCGAAACGCTGGCCCTGCTGGCGAGCGCTGGCATCGAAGAAGTCAGCCTGCTCACCCTGGGCAGCGGACAGCCCTGATGGAGATCAAGCCCCGGCATTGGCTGGTCGCCCTGAGCGGTGCGACCCTGGCGCACCTGACACTGGTGGCGGCCATGCAGTTCGAACCGCAGCCCCCACGGCCCACCCCGGTCGTGATCTCGCTGGGCGCCGCCGGAGCCGCGCCCGGCGGCGCTGGCGAGGATGGTAGCGCGCCTGAGGAAGAGGCAGCCACAAGCGCATCCGCGTCGGCAAGCGAACCCCCGGCTGCAACACCCTCGCCCGAGCCCAATTCAGCACCAGAACCTGAATCCACGCCTGAGCCAATCCCCGAGCCCCCCAAAACACCGCCAGCTCAGGTCATCAAGCCGCCGCCGAAGCCCGCCCCTAAGCCCGAGCCGCCTAAGCCCCGTGAAAAACCGCCCGTTCAGCCTCAAGCTCCAAGATCCAGCGCGCCAGAAAAGGCCGCGTCAAAACCACCGCGCTCCAGCGCGCCGGCGGCGAGCGTCGCGGAGGGCACAGGCGCTCAGGGCAAAGGCCAGGGCAGCGGCTCGGGTTCGGGCTCTGGTGGACGCGGTATGGGCAAGAGCGGATCGGGAAGCGGCTCCAACCCCAGCGCCAAGGGCGCCGCCAACTACCATGGTCAGCTTGTGGCCTGGCTCAATCGGCACAAACGTTACCCAACGCGTGCGCAACGACTGCGTCAGGAGGGAACCGTCGTGGTGCGCTTCACCATTGATAAGAGCGGACAGGTGCTCTCGCACCAGATCGTGACCAGCTCGGGCCACCCCCTGCTCGATCAGGAGGTGCAGGCCCTGCTCGGGCGCGCCTCGCCGCTGCCGGCCATGCCCGCCGCCCTGTCCCAGTCGCGCCTCACGCTCACGGTACCTATCCGCTTCAACCTGCGCTAGTGCCGGAGTCTATGTGAGGGGAGGTATAAGCTGCGTCGCCTCAATCTCTCATCTCACTTTCCGCCCTTGCGCAGCGGACAGGCTTTGCAGCGCTTGCCCTCTCGGTATTTCTTGCAGCATTTCGCGGTTTTCTTGCCCATCGTGATCGACCTCTTCGAGATTGGCGGCTCAGGCTGAGGGGCGCTCCGCCGCCGGGCTCAGCCGGGCCGCAAGCGCGGCCAATTCATTGTCGATCAGCAGCAGTGACTGACCCTGATCGCCAAACAGCCGAACCCGCCCGAGGATGTCCTTCACGGTCGCCTCTTCCTCGATCTGTTCGGTCACGAACCACTGCAAGAAGATGTGGGTGGCGTGATCCTTGACGGCCAGGGCCTGATCGACCAACGCGTTGATGTGGGCGGTCACGCGGCGCTCGTGCGCCAGGGTGCGCTCGAACATCTCGGTCACGCTCGGCGCCACCGTCTCGGGTGCGGCAACCTCGCCGATCCGCACCACGGCATCCTGATCGATGAGATAACGGTAGAGCTTCAGGGCGTGGGTCATCTCCTCGCCATGCTTGGCGAAAAACCAGGCCGCCGTTCCCCTGAGATTCATGCCCTCCGCCTGAGCGGCTAGGGCCAGATAGAAATGGGCGGAGTACATCTCGCGGTTGATCTGGTCATTGATGTGGCTGGCGATGGCGTCGGTAATCATGGATGCGCGTCTCCGAGGTCGAGGGAGTTCTGTTTGGCGATGGAGCGGCGGGGCCATGCCCGTCATCCGGCATCTGGCGAACGCCCGGGCACGAAAGGGCGTGCGCCAGATCCTGGTGTTTACATCGGTGCACCCGGCGCCCGATCCAAGCGGGCCCGCGTGCACGAAAACGGCGCCCTCTCGTGGGAGGATCTGATACGGCTCGACAAACCGTCCATCAACCCAGCCCAAGGGCGCGTCCAAAGGGACCAGGCGTGCTGTCTGAAAGGCTGTCTCGCCGAGCGAGTGAGCGAGCGCGGCGGTTAGGGGTCAGACCTCGAGCCGGTCTTCCCTGCCAGCGCCTCCAGCAGCTGCTCCACCGCCTGGGCCAAGGATTCGGCTTCGTTCAAGGCCTCCAGCTCGCCGCCTCGGGTACGTTCACAGAGCGCCTGAGCCAGATCGCGCAACGCATCGGCGCACAGATTGGCGGCAATACCCTTGATGGCATGCGCAAGGCGATATAAGCCCTCCACATCACCTGTCGCGGCAAGCTGGCGCAGACGCGCCGGCGTCTCGGCCTGCGAGTCGCGCGCCACGGCAATCAGTTGCTCGATCAGGCCCGGATTGTGGTGGAAGCGCGCGCTCAGCGCTCCCCAGTCGATGGCGGAAGTCGCGCCAAGCATGGCGAGCGCAGGCCGCTCGGCGCCTTCGCCCCCGCGCTCGTCCGCACGAGCAGCCTGTTGCGACCAGCGGCGCAAGCTCTGCACGAGCTGTTCGACGTCGATCGGCTTACCCAGATGATCGAGCATGCCGGCCTCCAGACAGCGCGTGCGATCCTCGGGCAGGGCATGGGCGGTGAGGCCGATCACCGCCTGTTCGGGATGGGTCTGGAGAATCCGCCGTGTGGCCTCGAAGCCGTCCATGCCCGGCATCTGGATATCCATGAGCACCAGATCGATGGCGGTGCCAGGAGCGGCAAGCCGCTCAAGCGCCGCCGCCCCGCTCGCCACCGACAGCACCTCGGCCCCTTCGTGTTCGAGCAGATCGCTTAGCACCAGCCGATTGATTTCGACATCGTCCACCGCCAGAACGCGCAGCCCAGCCAAACGGCGGCGTTCCGCACCCGGCTCAGCGGCATCGCCGGCCCCCTCGGGGGGCGCTGTTTCCGCCAGGGGCAGCACAAGCTCGAACGTACTGCCCTCGCCCGGTCGGCTTTCCACGTTCAGCGAGCCGTTCATCATGCGCGCCAGATTCAGACTGATGGTCAGTCCCAGACCGCTGCCGCCATGCAAACGGGTAATGCCGCTATCGGCCTGCTCGAAAGGCAGGAAGATGCGCCCGATCTGCGCCTCGCTCATGCCGATTCCGGTGTCATGCACCACGAACGAAAGGGCCTCGCCAGCACGGGTCACGCGCAACCCAATCTCACCCGTCGGGGTGAACTTGACGGCGTTGCCAAGCAGGTTGATGAGAATCTGGCGCAGGCGCAGCGCATCGCCCCGGACCCACTCGGGCAGGCTGGGCGCAAGCTCGATGCGCAGAGACAGGGATTTGGCGCTCGCCTGGGGGCTGATGATGGACTGCACCTCGGCCAGACAATCGGCCAGGCGAAAGGGCTCGGTCAGGATGCCGAGCTTGCCGGCCTCGATTCTGGAGTAGTCGAGCACGTCGTTCAGCAACCCGAGCAGATGCTGCCCGGCTTGCTCGATGCGCCGAAAGAGCGTCCCGGCGCTGTCGGTGTCGTGCTCGCGACGGCCAATATGCACCAGCCCCAGGATGGCATTGAGCGGGGTGCGAATTTCATGACTCATGTTGGCGAGAAAGGCGTTTTTCAGCGCTGCCAGGCGCTCGGCCTCAGCAAGCGCACGCAGTCGCGCCTCCTCGGCGCGCTTGCGCTCGCCAATGTCCTCGCACACCGAGATGAAATAGTCGGGTGCGCCTTGCGCATCGCGCGCCAGCGAGAGGGTCATGAGGAGCCAGATCCAGCGGCCATCGCGGTGGCGACAGCGTTTCTCGATGGCGAAGGAGCCACAATCGCCGCGCAGCAGATCGTCCAGCCGCGCTTGCTGAAGGGGCAGATCCTCGGGATGGGTAAGACTCAGGATACTGCTGCCGACCAGTTGCGCACCCTTAAAGCCGAGCATCTCGCCGAGCTTGGCGTTGACGCGCAACAGGGCGCCATCCGGAGCGATCTGCGCCATGCCGACGGCGGCTTGCTCGAAGGTCACGCGGAATTGCTGACGCTGGCGTGCCTGGCCGCGCTCGGCATCGCGCAGATCAGTAAGATCCTTGAGGATGACGGCGATGAGGCTGCGCCCATCCTGGCGAATCCGACAGGCGCTCACGCGCACATCGCGCAGATGGCCATCCTTGTGGCGGTGGCGACTATCGAAAATGGCCGCGCCCTCGCGCTCGATCAGGCGCATGTGCGCCTGCTGCTCCTCGGGCGAGTGATCGGCTTCGATCTTGCTCACAGCGAGCTGTGCGAACTCGGCCTCGCTGTAACCCAGTTGCTCGTGAGCCGCACGGTTGAAGCGCACCAGCGCGCCGTTGCTCGGATCAATGAGCAGAATGCCGTCGAGCGCCTGATCGATCACCGCCGAGAAAAGCGCCTCGCGCTCCTTCAGCGCCGCCTCGGCCTCGCGGTAGGGGGTCACATCGGTGTTGGTGCCGACCATGCGCCGCGCCCGGCCCTGGGGGTCGCGCTCGATCACCAGACCCTGACCGAGAATCCAGCGATAGCGCCCGTCCTTGCCCATCATGCGGTGCATAACGCTGAAGGACGGCGTCTCGCCGCGCAGATGCCGCTCCAGCTGTTCAAGCGCCTGGGGCAAATCGTCCGGATGCACGCGCTGGCGCCATTCGTCGAAACTGCTGCTAATGTCGGCGTCAGCATAGCCAAGCGTGCGTTTCCAGCACTCGGAATAAAAGACGCGATCGGTCTGGGCATCCCAGTCCCAGACGCCGTGACCGGCGACATCGAGCGCCATCAACCAGCGCTGTTCGGAAGCAATGACCGCCCGGCGTGCGGCACGCAGGCGCGCGTTGCTGATGGCTAGCAGACTCAAAAAACCAGCCAGCAGGGCGAAGAGCGCCCCAATGAAGAGCAATTCGTGCTGGTGCCGCGCCCAGACAAGCGTCCAGGTTAGCGGTTCATTGAGAATGGCCGGGGCAACCGAGGCCCACGCCAGAGAGGCGCCAAGCACCAAGA
>JAFGTZ010000018.1 GCA_016938795.1 Chromatiaceae bacterium
CCTCGCCCTTCTTGCCGATCACCACGCCCGGACGGGCGGTGTGAATGGTGATGTGGGCGTTCTTGGCCGGACGGTCGATCTGGATGCGGCTCACCGAGGCCTTGGCGAGTTCCTTGCGCAGGAAATCACGCACCTGGAGATCGGTGTTGAGCAGATCGGCGTAATCCTTCGAACTTGCATACCACTTGGATGTCCAGTCCTTGACAATGCCAAGCCGGATGCCGTTCGGATGAACTTTCTGTCCCATGCTGGTCCCCTGAAATTCCCTAGCCTTCCGAGACGGTCAGGCTGATGTGGCTGGTACGCTTCATGATGCGGTTGGCGCGGCCCTTGGCGCGCGGCTGAATCCGCTTCATGGTCGGACCTTCGTTGACCTGGATCGACTCCACCTTCAGCTCGTCGATGTCCGCGCCCTCGTTGTGCTCGGCATTGGCAATGGCCGATTCGAGCACCTTCTTGATGAGGGTCGCGCTCTTCTTGTTGCAGAAGGTCAGGGTATTGAGGGCTTCCTCGACATGGCGCCCGCGGATCAGATCCGCCACCAGGCGGGCCTTTTGGGCCGAGACCCGCGCATATTTCAGTGTTGCTTCGGCTCGCATCTGAGGGGTCTCCGACTAGCGCTTCTTCGCCTTGCGATCGGCGGCATGGCCGCGGAAGGTTCGCGTGAGCGCGAACTCGCCGAGCTTGTGGCCGATCATGTTTTCATTGACGAGCACCGGCACGTGCTGACGCCCGTTGTGGACGGCGATAGTCAGCCCCACCATTTCCGGCAACACCATGGAGCGGCGCGACCAGGTCTTGATCGGCCGTTTGCTGTTTTGGGCGACCGCCTCTTCCACCTTCTTGATCAGATGGTGGTCCACAAAGGGTCCCTTTCGAATCGAACGTGGCACTTGCTCAACCTCGCCTTATTTACTTGCGACCGCGACGGCGCACGATCATGCCATCGGTCCGCTTGTTCTTGCGCGTCTTGTGGCCCTTGGTCGGCACACCCCAGGGAGTCACCGGGTGACGACCGCCGGAGGTGCGGCCCTCGCCGCCGCCGTGCGGGTGATCGACCGGATTCATGACCACACCTCGAACCGTCGGGCGCACACCGCGCCAACGGGAGGCTCCCGCCTTGCCGAGCTTGCGCAGGCTGTTCTCGGCATTCCCTACTTCACCAATAACGGCGCGACAGTCCGCATGCACCTTGCGCATCTCGCCGGAGCGCAGACGCAGGGTTGCCATGCCGGATTCGCGCGCCACCAGCTGCACCGAGGCGCCAGCCGCACGCGCCAGCTGCGCACCCTTGCCGGGGCGCATCTCGACACAGTGCACCAGGGTGCCCACCGGAATGTTACGCAGCGGCATGCAGTTACCGACGCTGATCGGCGCGGCCTCGCCAGCCTGCACCGCATCGCCCTGCTTCAGCCCCTTGGGGGCGATGATGTAGGCGCGCTCGCCATCGGCATACTTCAAAAGCGCCAGGTGCGCGGTGCGGTTCGGATCGTATTCCAGGCGCTCGACGACCGCAGGGACGTCAACCTTGTTGCGCTTGAAATCGACGACACGATAACGCTGCTTATGCCCGCCACCCTGATGGCGCACCGTGATGCGCCCGAGATTGTTACGTCCGCCCTTTTTCGCCTTCTTCTCGATCAGGGGCTCATAGGGAGCGCCCTTGTGCAGTTCGGGGGACTGCACCTTGACGACGAAGCGGCGCCCGGCGGACGTCGGTTTGGTCTTTACGATTGCCATCTTGGTCTATCCGTTGCTGTCCGCCGCCGCGCTCACGCGCCGCCGCCTAAATCGAGTTCCTGGCCCGGCTTGAGACGCACATAGGCCTTGCGCCAATCCTGACGCTTGCCCAGACGCTGCCCAAAGCGCTTGACCTTGCCCTTGACATTGAGGATTTGCACGCTGTCAACCTGCACCTCGAAGAGCAGCTCGACCGCGCGACGCACCTCCTGCTTGGTGGCATCAGTCGCCACCCGGAAGGTGATCTGGTTGTTCTCGGCGGCGATCCGGCTCGACTTCTCGGAAACCACGGGTGCAAGCAGCACCTTCATCAAACGCTCGTTGTTCATGCCAGACGCTCCTCGAGTTTGCGGATGGCCGCCTCGGTCGCCAGCACATGCTCGAAGGCGATCATGCTCACCGGATCAACCTCCCCGGCGGTCATCACATCGACACCGGGCAGATTGCGCGCCGCGAGAAAGATGTCGGCATCGAACTCGGCGGTGAGCACGAGCACGTCCTTGAGATCATGCTGCTTGAGCAGCGCCACCATCTCGCGGGTCTTGGCGGCGGGGAGCTTAATCTCCGGCACCACCAGCAGACGCTCGCCGCGCACCAGCTCCGAGAGAATGGAGCGCACCGCGCCACGGTACATCTTGCGGTTGACCTTCTGGCTGTAGTCGCGCGGACGCGCCGCGAAGGTCACGCCGCCCGAACGCCACAGGGGACTGCGCGAGGTACCCGAGCGGGCACGACCCGTTCCCTTCTGACGCCAAGGCTTGGCGCCGCCACCGGATACCTCGGAGCGGGTCTTCTGCGCCTTGGTGCCGGCGCGTGCACCGGCCAGATAGGCAGTCACGACCTGATGAATCAGGCCAGGCTTATAATCGACACCAAAGACGGCTTCCGACACCTCAAGGGTGGCGCCGCCCGTGTCGTTGCGAATCGCGAGTTCCATGAGTGCTTAACCCTTGTTCTTCTGCTTCACGGACGGCAGCACCACGACGCGCCCACCCGCCGGGCCCGGAACGCCGCCGCGAACCAGCAGCAGATTCCGTTCGGCATCGACGCACACCACTTCGAGGTTCTGCACGCAACGATTGGCGGCACCGAGATGACCGGCCATCTTCTTGCCCTTGAACACGCGCCCAGGCGACTGGTTCTGACCAATGGAACCCGGCGCGCGATGCGAGAGCGAGTTGCCGTGGGTTGCGTCCTGACTTCTGAAGTGATGGCGGCGGATCACGCCGGAGAAGCCGCGACCCTTGGTCACGCCACGCACATCGACTTTCTGGCCGGCCTCGAAGATGGACACGCCAAGCTCCTGACCAACATTGATGTCGGCGCCTTCACCTTCGTCGAGGCGGAACTCGCGCAGCACCTCACCGGCCTCGATGCCGGCCTTGGCAAAGTGACCCGCCATCGGCTTGGTCACCCGCGAGGGGCGACGCTGGCCGAAGGCGACCTGAATGGCCGCATAGCCATCGGTCTCGGCCGTTTTCACTTGGCTCACGCGATTGGGCTGCACCTCGATCACGGTCACCGGAATGGTCTCGCCCGCGTCGGTAAAGAGACGGGTCATGCCCGCCTTACGCCCGATAACTCCGATCGTCATCGTATCGTCCTCAGCTCAGCTTGATCTGGACGTCGACGCCCGCGGCCAGATCCAATTTCATCAGCGCATCGACCGTCTTGTCCGTCGGATCGACGATATCCATGAGGCGCTTGTGGGTGCGCAGCTCATACTGGTCGCGCGCGTCTTTGTTGACGTGCGGAGAAATCAGCACCGTGAAGCGCTCCTTCTTGGAGGGCAGCGGCACCGGACCACGCACCTGAGCGCCGGTCCGCTTGGCGGTATCGACGATCTCGCGGGCGGACTGATCGATCAGACGATGATCGAAGGCCTTGAGGCGAATACGGATTCTTTGGCTGCTCATGTCCTTACTCAATGATCTTCGAGACCACGCCGGCACCGACGGTGCGTCCACCTTCGCGCACCGCGAAGCGCAGACCCTCTTCCATCGCGA
>JAFGTZ010000120.1 GCA_016938795.1 Chromatiaceae bacterium
CGAGCCCGACGCACTGGAGCTGCCGCCGCTGGAACTCTCCGAGCTCGACACGGGCCGCACCGCCGAGACCTCAGCCACTCCATCGCCTGAAGCGCCCGCCGCCCTCATGGATCCGGAGTTTCTGGAGATCTTTCTCGAAGAGGCCGGCGAGGAACTGGAGGCGGCGCACGAAGCCCTGGCGCACTGGTCAGACAACCCCGAGGACAGCAACTCGCTCGGACGGCTCAGACGCGCCTTTCACACCCTCAAGGGCAGCGGACGGCTGGTCGGCGCCCAGCAGGTCGGCGAACTCGCCTGGCGGGTTGAGGATCTGCTCAACCGGCGCATCGAGGGACAGCTCGGACAGTCGGGGGCGCTGCGCGACTTCGTGAGCGAAGCGCTGAAGGTGCTCCCCGAGGTCATCGACTCCGACAGCAGGGGATGTCCCTGGCCCATCGAGCGCTTCATCTCGAACGCCGAGTCCATTGCGCGGGGCGAGGAGCCCGCGCCCGCACTGATCGCCGAACCATCTGAGCCGGCCAGCACAGAGACCGCGCCTGAACTGACGCCGGCGCCCGAACCGGCGCCCGAACCCCAGTCACCCGCCGTCACCATCGACCCCGACAACCTGCTCGCCGAAGACTCCGAGCTGCTCGACATCTTTCGTGGTGAGGCCGGCGAGCATCTTGCGCGACTGCGCGCCTGGCTGACCGAGTCCGACCCCGAGCAGGCCGTGGACGAGCCGCTGGTGCGCGCCCTGCACACCCTGGCCGGCAGCGGGCGCATGGCCGGAATCGACAGCATCGCGAGCCTCGCCAAGGCGCTTGAACAACGTTTCGATCCGCTGCGAGCGGCACGCGCACCGCTCCCGAACACCGAGCGCGAGCGTCTCGCGCAGGCCCTGGCGGCCATGGATGCACGTCTGGCTGAACTTCCCGACACGGGCGAGGCGGCGCCGAGTCTCATGGCGCTGGTTCGCGAACTTGAGTCGGCGCCCGCGCCCCTGGCGCCGAGCCCCGCGCCCGCACCTTCAAGCGCGCCGCAAGCCAAGGCCACGCCCGCGCTCGAAACACCCCAAACAGCACCGGCTCGCGACGCCCCCGAACCCGAGGCCGCCGCCTCCACAAGCGTCGCCGCGAGCGCGGGTCTGGATCCCGAGCTGGTCGAACTCTTTCTGGAGGACGCGCGCGAGCTGCTCGATCAGCTCGACACCCTGGTGGGCGTCTGGCAAGCCGCGCCCGAGCATGTGGAGCAGATCGACGCCATCAATCGCGCGCTCCATACCCTCAAGGGCAGCGCCCGCTTGGCGGGACTCACCCCCATCGGCGATCTGGCCCATGCCCTGGAGAGCCGCCTGAAGCTGCTGCACGAGGCCCCCGAGGGAATCGACGCCGCCGCGCTTGCCCTGGCCCAGCGCGCGCTCGACGCCCTGGCCGGACAGGTCGAGGCGGTCGCCGCTGGCGAGCCCCTGCCGGCGCTCGGCACCCTGCTGATTGACCTTGGCGAGACCGAGTCTGCTACGGCACTCACAGCCGCCGAGCTTGCGCCGCCGCCAAGCACGTCCCCAGACAGCGCTCCGGCAATCTCGCCCGCTGCGCCCGCACAGACGGCCGCCGACAGCGCGCCCCAAATTCGGGTGCGCGCCCAGCTGCTCAATCAGCTTGTGGACAATGCCGGGGAAATCAGCATCTACCGGGCGCGCCTGAGCCAGCGCAACAATCAGCTTGGCTTCAGTCTGGGCGAACTCGATCAGACCCTCACGCGACTGCGCAGCCAGCTGCGCCAGCTGGAAGTCGAGACCCAGCGCCAGCTTCAGCAGCGCGGCGAGACCCCCGAGATGAGCAGCGAGGAGACGCGCGCCTTCGACAGCCTGGAGTTTGACCGCTACTCCATGCTCCAGCAGCTCTCGGGCAGTCTGGCCGAGACCGTGGACGATCTGGCAAGCGTGAAGGACATGCTCGGCGGCTACCAGCGCGAGGTGGCCGATCTGCTCAGCCAGCAGGCGCGTCTAGCCGATGATCTGCAGGATGGACTGCTGCGCACTCGGCTGGTGCCCTTTGCCCAGGTGGTGCCACGCCTGCAACGTCTGGTGCGCCAGACTGCGGACAGCGTGGGCAAGTCGGCCCAGCTGGAGGTCATTGGTCCCGAGCTGGGGCTGGATCGCGCCGTGCTTGACCGCCTGGTTGCCCCGCTCGAACACCTGCTGCGCAACGGCGTGGATCATGGTCTGGAGGATCCCGAAACGCGTGCCGCGCACGGCAAGCCACCCACCGGACGCCTGATGCTCACGCTGCGCCGTGAGGGCAACGATGCCATCATCAGTCTGTCCGACGATGGCAAGGGGCTCGATAGCGCGGCCATTCGCGCCAAGGCCATCGAGCGCGGCATGCTTGCCCCCGAGGCGCGCATTCCCGACGAGGCGCTGTTGCAGTTCGTGCTCGAACCCGGCTTCACCACCCGCACCCAGGTGACCCAAATCTCGGGACGCGGGGTCGGGCTTGACGTGGTCGCCTCCGAAATCAAATCCGCCAACGGCAGCATCGATCTAGCCTCGACGCCCGGGCGAGGCGCGACCTTCACCATCCGGCTGCCGCTCACTCTGGCCATGATCGAGGCCTTCCTGGTGCAGCTTGGCGAGACCATCTATGCCATTCCGCATAACAGTATCGAGGCGGTAGCGCGCATTGCGCGTGATGAACTCATCGCACTCTACGCGGGCCAGGAGCAAGGCTTCCAGTATCTGGGGCAGACCTACCGCGTGGTCTATCTCGGCGGCGTGCTCGACGCCCACCAGATGCCTCAGTTCGGCGAGCGTCGCCGCCTGCCGTTGCTGCTCGCGCGTCTTGGCGAACAGCGTGTGGCCCTTCAGGTCGATAGCCTCATCGAGAGCCAGCGCATCCTGGTCAAGCCGCTTGGACCTCAGCTCGCCGATGTGCGCTGGCTCAGCGGCGGCACCATCCTGCCCGATGGGCGCGTGGCGCTGATTCTCGACGCACTCGCCCTGCTGCGCTCCAGCGCCATTCAGGAATACAGCCCCCAACACGCCGTCGCCGGCAGCGAGCACCGCATGCCGACCATCATGGTGGTTGACGATTCGCTGACCGTGCGGCGCGTCACCAGCCGTTTGCTGCGCCGCCAGGGCATGGAGGTGGTGACCGCCAAGGACGGGGTGGAGGCGCTGACCCTGCTCGACGAGCGTCTGCCCGATCTGTTGCTGCTCGATATCGAGATGCCGCGCATGGATGGCTATGAGCTGACCCGACACATTCGCCGCTCGGAGCGGCTGCGCGATCTGCCCATCATCATGATCACCTCACGCACCGGCGCCAAGCATCGCGAGCACGCCATGGCGCTTGGGGTGAACCGCTATCTTGGCAAACCCTATCAGGAGAGCCAGCTACTCGATGAGATACGTCTCTTGCTTGCGGAGCGCAAGCCATGAAGACAATGCCAGCCGCTCATGCATGCGCCACGGATGAGATTCGCGTCATGCTGCTGCCCCTGCCCGAGCGTGACCTGCTGGTTCCCGCGAGCGCTGTGGCCGAGATCATTTCGGCCGATGCCGTGAAGTCGCGCGACAGCATGCCGGACTGGCTGCTTGGCGATCTGCTCTGGCGCGGTCATCGCGTGCCGGCCATCACCTTCAGCCCGCTGCCAAAGGGGCATTTTTCGGGGCGGGTCCATGCGCGCGTCATCGTCTGCTTCATGCCCGGCGAACAGCCGCATTTTCCCTTTCTTGCACTCTACAGCCTGGGAATGCCGCGTCTTGCACGCTCCACGCCCGAAGGGCTTGAGGCCTGCACGGCACAGCACCCCTTCGCTCTTGGCGCCCTGCGTCTTGGCGAACATGCCGCCTGGCTGCCCGATTTTGCGGCCATCGAACAGGCGCTACTCGATCTGAACAATGCGCACGCGACGCACTAAGTCAGGCACTCCAGGCGCGCGTAGGCGAGCACCAGCCATTTCTCTCCGCTGCACTGGAACTTGACCTGAACCCGTGCCGCCGAGCCACGGCCCTCACCGCCAAGCACCACCCCCTCGCCGAACTTGGGGTGGCGCACGCGCTGACCGAGCGCATAGCCCTCAGAGGCCTGGACAGCGGCCGAGTTTCTGGCCTGCTGGCTGTTCGTGGATGCAGCCGCCGAGGATGTTCTGAAGGCCATGGCCGGGCGGGCCAAAGCGCCGCCGCGCACCTCTTCGATCAGCGCGGGCGGAATCTCGCCCAGGAAACGCGAGGGCGGCGGATAGTCCTCGCGGCCATAGAGACGGCGGCTCTCGGCATGGGTGAGATAAAGCTCGCGCATGGCGCGCGTCATGCCCACATAGCACAGCCGCCGCTCTTCCTCCAGACGGGCGGGATCATCCGCCGAGAGGCTGTGTGGAAAGAGGCCTTCCTCCAGCCCGACCAGAAACACCAGCGGAAATTCGAGCCCCTTGGCGCTGTGCAGTGTCATGAGCTGCACCGCATCGTCGAAGGGATTGGCCTCGGCCTCGCCCGCTTCCAACGCGGCATGGGCGAGAAAGACCGCCAAGGGGTCGTCGTCCTCTTCGCTCAGCTCCTGTTCGAATCGGCTCACTGTCTCGACGAGCTGCTCCAGGTTCTCGATCCGATCCTGCCCCTTGCCATCGCGGCTGTTCCTGAAGTGCTCGATCAGTGCGCTGGCCTCGATCAGGCGGCGGCTTAGCTCGCGCAGACCCGCGCCCGCGCCTTGCGCTCGCTGGGTTTCAATGAGGCCGAGAAATCCCTCCAGCGCCCTCTTGGCGCGTGGACTGATGTCGCCACTTGCCGTCAGTGTTCGCGCCGAGCGCCACAGCGAGAGACCCGAGGCGCGCGCCTGTACGCGAATCTGCTCGATCGTGCGCTCGCCAATGCCACGCGGCGGCAGATTCACCACGCGCTCGAAGGCTGCGTCGTCGTCGAAATTGGCAACCAGGCGCAGATAGGCCAGGGCATCGCGAATCTCGGCACGCTCGAAAAAGCGCTGCCCCCCATAGACGCGATAGGGGATGCCGACGCGCAGAAGCGCCTCTTCGAACAGACGTGATTGCGCCGTGGTGCGATAGAGGATGGCGCAGGCATCGCGGCGATTTCCTGCCTGAATGAAGCCGCGAATGCGCTCGACCACAAAGCGCACCTCGTCCGTTTCATTAAAGGCGCTGTAGCGGCGGATCGGCTCACCTTCGCCATCCTCGGTCCAGAGACGCTTGCCAAGCCGGCTGGGATTGTTGGCAATGAGCGCATTGGCGGCGGCCAGAATGGTGCCGCTGGAGCGATAGTTCTGCTCCAGGCGAATGATGCGGGTGGCCGCGTAGTCGGTTTGGAACGACTGAATGTTCTCGACCCGGGCCCCGCGCCAGCCGTAGATGGACTGATCGTCATCGCCCACAACGAAAAGCCGGTTGTTGGCGCCGGTGAGCAGACGCAGCCAGGCGTACTGGATGGCGTTGGTGTCCTGAAACTCATCGACCAGGATATGGGCGAAGCGGCGTTGGTAGTGATCGAGAATCTCCGGGCGATCGCGCAACAGCTCCAGGGCGCATAGCAGCAGATCGGCGAAGTCGAGCGCCCCCGCGCGCAGACGGGCGCTTTCATATTCGCGATAGAGCTCGATGAGCTTGTCCTGCACGAAGTCCCCGGTCTCGGACAAATGTCGGGGGCGTAGTCCTTCGTCTTTCTGGCGATTGACGAAACTTTGCACCAGGCGCGGGGGAAAGCGCGCCTCGTCGATCCGCAGCTCCTTGAGCAGACGCTTGATGAGCCGCTGTTGATCGTCCGAGTCGAGAATCTGGAAGTGCTGGTTCAGACCGGCATCCTGCCAGTGGGCGCGCAGCAGGCGATTGGCGAGTCCGTGGAAGGTTCCAACCCAGATGCCGCCAACCGGCGCGCCAAGCATGGCATCGAGTCGGGCGCGTATCTCGCGCGCGGCCTTGTTCGTGAAGGTGACAGCCATGATCGACCAGGGCTGAGCCCCCTGGGTCTGAAGCAACCAGGCGATGCGGTGCACCAGCACACGCGTCTTGCCCGAGCCGGCCCCGGCGAGAACCAGCAGGTGGGCGTCGGTCGGTGCCGAGACGGCGGCCTGCTGAGCGCTGTTGAGATGTTCGAGGAGTGAAGCATGATCCATGCGGCGGATTCTATACCAAGCAGCGAGTCACGTCGAAATTAAAAGGGGCCATAGATTGATGCTGGTTTCGTTAAAGGGGTCAGAATGAAAGAAGGAGCTTAATAATAATTAAAGATATAAATATCTTATTTTTATTAGGGCGACGCAAAAATCGCAAAAAACCACACTTTTATTTTTAAAAACAACATCCTATGCTGTGGATAACATGTGTGTAACCCTGTTCATAACCCTGTGTATGAAGGTGTATAACTTAGTGCGTCAGGTGTGTTCGATGGGTTTTTACACCGGTTTTCCAGAGCTTTTGCACAGGCTTATCCACAGCCTTATCAACAGGTCAAATGGCGCTCGGAGACCCTCTCAAGACCGTCAAAATCTCGTCGAGCCATGGGTAAGCGGTGCCTTGACCGATCAGCGCCAGAGTCCCGAACAAGGATCGCCTGTGATGATCAAGGCCACCATCAAAGCCGACCCGTAGTACACTCCCGCATTCAACCTTGATATCACTAACCAACGATTGTCCGGGCACTTCTTCATGACCCAGTTGACCAATGACACCTTTCTGCGCGCTCTGCTGCGCGAACCCGTTGATTACACGCCGGTCTGGATGATGCGTCAGGCCGGGCGCTACCTGCCCGAATACCGCGCCACGCGCGAGCGCGCGGGGAGCTTCATGGCGCTGTGCAAGAATCCGGAGCTGGCCTGTGAGGTGACCTTGCAGCCGCTCGAGCGTTTCCCGCTCGATGCCGCCATCCTTTTTTCGGATATCCTCACGGTGCCCGACGCCATGGGCCTGGGGCTGTATTTCGCGGAAGGGGAGGGACCGCACTTCGAGCATCCGGTGCGCACCGAGGCCGATGTGGAGCGTCTTCCGGTGCCGGATCCCGAGGGCGAGCTGAAATATGTCATGGATGCGGTTTCAACTATCCGCCGCGAGCTTCAGGGGCGGGTGCCGCTGATCGGCTTCTCGGGCAGCCCCTGGACGCTGGCGACCTACATGGTCGAGGGCGGCGGCGCCAAGAATTTCTCGCGCATCAAGGGCATGATGTTCGACCGTCCGGATCTGCTCCATCGCCTGCTGGGCAAGGTGGCCGATGCGGTGAGCGCCTATCTCAACGCCCAGATCGCGCGCGGCGCCCAGGCGGTGATGATCTTCGACGCCTGGGGCGGCGCCCTGGCCCCGGCCAACTATCGCGATTTCTCGCTGGCCTACATGCAGCGCGTGGTCGAAACCCTCACCCGCGAGGCCGAGGGTCGCAAGGTGCCGGTGATTCTCTTCACCAAGAACGGTGGTCAGTGGCTCGGCGACATGGCCAAGACCGGCTGTGACGCGCTCGGCGTGGACTGGACCACGGATCTAGCCGACGCGCGTCGTCTGGTCGAGGATCGTGTGGCGCTGCAGGGCAATCTCGATCCCTGCACCCTCTACGCCTCGCCCGAGCGCATCCGCGAGGAGGTCGCGCGGGTGCTGGCAAGCTATGGCAAGGGTCATGGCCATGTTTTCAATCTCGGTCACGGCATCACCCCGGATGTGAACCCCGAGCATGCAGGCGCCATGATCGCCGCCGTGCATGAACTGAGCCGGCCCTACCATCAGTGAGCATGGTCTCCATCGGTCGCCTCGGCCTGCCGATGGAACCTTGCCCCTGCTCCAGTTGCGCTTGCGGCTGGAGCGAAGGGGGCGCAAGAACGCCTGCTGGCAGCTCCATGGGTCACGGGCATCCCGATTCACCGCAAACGACCCTTCCATGGCTGAACTGCGTCTGGATGCGCTCCAGCATCCGCTGCTTGGCGTCATCACTCTGAGCATTGCGCCCGGCGAGCGGGTTTTTCTCTCCGGCCCCTCGGGGGCGGGCAAGAGCCTGTTGCTGCGCGCCATTGCCGATCTCGATCCGCACCGGGGCGAGGTGTGGCTGGGCGATGAGGCGCGCTCGCGGATGAGTGCCCATCGCTGGCGTCGGCGCCTTGGTTTGCTGCCCGCTGAGCCGGCCTGGTGGGCCGATCGGGTAGGCGAGCATCTGCCCCCGGCAAGCGAGGCTGCACCCCTGGGGTTGGAAAACATGCTCGCGCGTCTGGGATTCGAACCCGAGGCGCTCGACTGGACGGTGGCGCGTCTGTCCACCGGCGAGCGCCAGCGGCTCGCACTGGTGCGCCTGCTCGCCCAGGCGCCCGAGGCGCTGCTGCTCGATGAGCCGACCGCCAATCTCGATCCGCGCAACCGCGCTCAGGTCGAGGCGCTCATCGAGGACTATCGCGCGGCGCGTCACTGCCCGCTGCTCTGGGTCAGTCACGATGCCGAGCAACGCGCCCGCCTTGGCGGACGGCGTTTTGTGATCAACGCCGAGCGACTGGAGCCCGAGGAGCCATGAACCTCATCCTGCTCTCGCCCTGGGATCTCTCGCTCGCCGCCCTGCTGATCCTGGCGCTGGCCTGGCTGTCCTGGCGGCTGCGTCTGGGCATGGAGCGGCGCTTGCTGATCGCCGCCGCGCGCAGCGCGGTGCAGCTCAGTCTGGTGGGGCTGGTGCTCAAGGTACTCTTCGAGCAGACTCAGCCGTTGTTCATCGCTAGCATGGCGTTGGTGATGCTCTCGGTGGCGGGCTGGGAGGTGATGCAGCGCCAGCGCCGGCGTTTTTCCGGACCCTGGGGCTATGGCATCGGGGCGCTGTCGATGTTTCTCTCGGCCTTCAGCGTCACCCTCTTTGCGCTCACCATCGTCATCGGCGTCGAGCCTTGGTATCAGCCCCAGTACCTCATCCCGCTGCTCGGCATGCTGCTGGGCAACACCATGAACGGCATCGCGCTCGCGCTCGATCAACTCAGCCGTCAGGCCTGGGAGTCGCGCGCGCGCATCGAGGCGCGGCTTCTTTCCGGGGCGCGCTGGTCCGAGGCCATCGGCGAGATTCGCCGTGAGGCGCTGCGCTCGGGCCTCATCCCCATCATCAACGCCATGGCGAGCGCCGGGGTGGTCAGCCTGCCCGGCATGATGACCGGCCAGATCCTCGCCGGCAGCCCGCCGCTGGAGGCGGCCAAGTACCAGTTGCTTATCATGTTTCTCATCGCCGCCGGCACCGGCTTTGGCGCGCTCAACGCGGTCTGGCTTGGCTCGCGCCGTCTGTTCGACGAGCGCGAACGGCTGCGTCTCGACCGTCTGAGCGGCCCGCGCCAGTGAGCGCTCCACGTCCACCCCTCAGCCTGCGGCAACAGCCCATGGTGTTCAGACACAAGAAGCTCCTGTTCCTGCTCACCCTCTGTCTGGCGCTGGCCGGTCTCTGGCTCGCCCAGGCCTCGGCGGCCCCTCTGGTGCTGGAGGATCGTCCTCAAGGCCAGCGCGCCGAGGGCCATCTCGCGGTGCTGCGCGATCCCGGCGGGCTTCTGGAGTTCGATCAGGTGCGCGAGGCGACCTTCACCCCGCTGCCGGGGCAGGCCGGTTTTGGCTTCACCTCGGATGTCATCTGGCTCAAGCTGGAAGTGAGCAGGCCGGATGGTTCCTTGACTCAGGCCGAGGATCCCTGGTGGCTGGAGGTCGCCCTGCCGTCGCTCGACGATCTGCGTCTCTATGTCCCGACTGCCGATGGAGGCTATCAGGAGACGCGCACCGGCGATCACCGCGTCTTTTCCGAGCGGCCCCTGGCGCACCGGCTCTTTCTCTTTCCGCTCGAACTGCCCGGACCCGGCACGCACAGTCTTTATGTGCGCGTCGCCACCGGAGACAGTCTGGCGGTTCCCGTGCGCCTCTGGGGGCCTCAGTCGCTGCGCGCGCGCCTGGCGCATGAGAATCTCTGGCTGGGCATGAGCTACGGCATCATTCTTGGGATGCTGATCTATAACGCCTTTCTGTGGGGCGTGCTGCGCGACTCGCTTTATGGCGTCTATGTGCTGGCCTGTCTGACCTCGCTGGTGGTCATTCTCGAACTGAACGGCCATGCCTATCAGTATCTCTGGCCGACGAATCTCTGGCTGGCCGATTATCAGCATGTGCTGATTCCGGCCTTGCACTTCATGGCCCTGTCCTGGTGGGCGCGTCGCTTTCTCGATACGCCGAGGCAGGCGCCGGGTTTCGATCTGGCGCTGCGCGGCATCCTGCTTGCCGCGCTGGGCATGATCGGCGTGGCGCTGGCGGGCGACTACACGCTTGGGAATCAACTGGCGTTCTGGGTCGGCACCAGCATGACGCTCTTGATCCTGGCGGCAACCCTGCGTGTTGTCTGGCGCGGTTATCGCCCGGCGCGGCTCTTTCTGCTGGCCCAGTTCGCTCCCCTGGCCGGCGCGCTCGTCACCCTGGCGCGCGCGCTCGGCATGGCGCCCGATGCACTCTGGGCTGAACACGCCTTTCAGATTGGTGTTTCGCTTGAAGTCATGCTGTTCTCGCTGGCCTTGGCGCAGCGCATCGAATTGCTCAGGGAAGAAACACAGCAGGCCCAGTTGCGCGCCGACACCGATCCGCTGACGGGCTTGTTCAACCGCGCCGGACTGGCGCGACAGGTGGCCCATCTGCGCGAGCGGCAGATCCCCTATGCGCTCCTGGTGGTGGATCTCGACCAGTTCAAACCCGTGAACGACCAACTGGGTCATGAGGCGGGTGATGCCGTGCTGATGGCGGTTGCCGAGCGGATGCGCGCCCTGGTGCGGGCCGAGGGCGACAGCGTGGCGCGCCTTGGCGGCGATGAGTTTGTCCTGGTACTGCGTGGCATCAGCGAGGTGGGCGATGCGGGCGCCGTGGCCTCGAAACTCCTTCAGAGTCTGGCCGCCCCCATCCCGACCCCGGCG
>JAFGTZ010000121.1 GCA_016938795.1 Chromatiaceae bacterium
ACCATACCGGACGCTATCCGCCGGCACTATACTTGGCTGTCCGTAGCCGCCATGAGACAGCCAGGATTGTCATATGCAGCCCGCTCGCGAAAGCCTGTTGCCAGGCACCATCGTCGGCACCTATCAGATCGTCGAGACCATCGGTCGGGGCGGCTTCAGCCTCATCTATCTCGCCCATGATCTCGACAACGGCAACGAGGTGGTGCTGAAGGAATTTTTTCCCAAGAAGGTCGCCCTCCGAGGGAACAATCGGCGCATTCTTCCAAGCGCCGCCGAACACGCCGAAATCCTCCTGCACGGGCGCAAGCTTTTTTTTCAGGAGGCGCGCTTTCTCACCTCGCTCAAGCACCCCAACATCGTGCGTGTGCTGGGCTTTTTCCTGGCCAATGACACCGGTTATCTGGTCATGCCAAACGAGCGCGGGCGCAATCTTGCGGCCTATCTGCAACAACGCACCGGGGGGCTGAGCACCAGCTTCATGCTCGATGTCTTCGTGCCTATCCTCGATGCGCTCGCGCTCATGCACCGCTCATCCATGGTTCATCTCGACGTCAAGCCGGGCAACATTCATCTGCGCCATGGCAATTATCCGCTGCTGCTCGATCTGGGCGCGGTGCATCCGCTCAAGCTCGGTCGCAAGCGTGGGGGACAGGTCATCACTGCGGGCTATTCGCCGATCGAGCAGTATTCGAGCCGGGGCGACATCGGCCCCTGGAGCGACGTCTACGCGCTCGGCGCCAGCATGCGCACCTGCATGGAACGCAAGACACCACCGCCCGCGCTCGAGCGCGCCAAGGAGGACAACCTCGTCCCACTGACCGAAACGCTCCAAAAGCGCTACCCAGGCTTTCTGCTTGAGGCGGTGGACTGGGCCATGGCCATGGACATCGCGCAACGACCGCGCGACGCCTCCGCCTTGCTCGACTCACTCACGCCCCATCTCATCGAGTGGCATAAAGGCCGAAGCGGCAGGGTGATGCGCGAGAGCGAGCTGCGCGACACCTCCGACCTACCCGAACCAATCAACACTGAGGGACGCACCTCGCCAAGCCGCTGAATTGACGCACGCGACGCACGCGGCCAAGATGCACGCATCGACTCAATCAGGAGAGCTTTCTCGCATGCGCCCATCGAACCGCGCCCCCGACCAGCCGCGCCCCATCCGCTTCACCCCTGGCTTCACCCGTCATGCCGAGGGCTCGGTGCTGGTCGAGTTCGGCGAGACGCGGGTGCTCTGCACCGCCAGCGTCGAGGATCAGCTGCCGCCCTTTCTGCGCGGGCAGGGCCAGGGCTGGGTGACGGCCGAATACGGCATGTTGCCGCGCGCCACCCACACCCGGGGGGCGCGCGAGGCGGCGCGCGGCAAGCAGAGCGGACGCACCCAGGAGAT
>JAFGTZ010000122.1 GCA_016938795.1 Chromatiaceae bacterium
CCCGACACCGGCATCGTGCATCAGGTGAATGTGGAATATCTCTCGCGCGTTGTTTTCGCCAAGCCGGGCGATGGCCCGACCCAGGCCTATTTCGACACCTGCGTGGGCACCGACTCACACACCACCATGGTCAATGGCATCGGCGTGCTCGGCTGGGGCGTGGGCGGCATCGAGGCCGAGGCCTCCATGCTCGGTCAGCCGGTCTCCATGCTGGTGCCCAAGGTGGTGGGTTTCCGGCTCACCGGCAAGCTGAAAGAAGGCGTGACCGCCACCGACCTGGTGCTGACTATTGTGGAGCGGCTGCGCAAGCACGGCGTAGTAGGCAAGTTCGTGGAGTTTTTCGGCCCGGCCATCGGCGCCCTGCCCATGGGCGAGCGCACCACCATCGCCAACATGGGGCCGGAGTACGGGGCCACCTGCGGCCTCTTCCCCATCGACGCGGTCACGCTCGACTATCTGCGCCTGACCGGGCGCGACGAGGCGCAGATCGCCCTGGTCGAGGCCTATTGCAAGGCACAGGGTGTGTGGCACTCGGCGGATGCGCCCGAGGCCGAGTATTCCGAAACCCTGGAGCTGGATCTGGGCGAGGTGGTGCCCTCGCTCGCCGGGCCCAAGCGTCCGCAGGATCGCGTCGCGCTCACCGAGATGGCGAGCCACTTCCCCAAGGCGCTGGCGGCGCTCAAGGCGGAGCGCAACATTCCGAGCAAGGGGCCGGTGAAGACCCTCATCAACGGCCAGGAGGTCGAACTCTCCGATGGCTCCATCGTGGTCGCGGCCATCACCTCCTGCACCAACACCTCCAACCCCAGCGTGATGCTTGCCGCCGGTCTGGTGGCGAAGAAGGCCGTGGCGCTTGGGCTGACCACCGCGCCCTGGGTCAAGACCGCCTTTGGTCCGGGCTCCATGGCGGTGACCCGCTATCTCGACCGTGCCGGCCTCACCGAGCCGCTCAAGGCGCTGGGTTTCCACAACGTGGGCTATGGCTGCACTGTGTGCATCGGCAACACCGGCCCCCTGCCCGAGCCGGTGTCCAAGGCCATTGCCGCGCACGATCTCTGTGCCGTGTCGATCCTCTCGGGCAATCGCAACTTCGAGGGCCGGGTGCATGCCGAGGTGCGCATGAACTATCTGGCGAGCCCCCCGCTGGTGGTGGCCTACGCCATTGCCGGGCGCATCGACCTCGACCCCTACAAGGATCCGCTGACCACGGATGCCGCCGGGAACCCGGTCTATCTCAAGGATATCTGGCCCACCCAGCACGAGGTGCAGGCGGCCATCGCCGAGTTCATCAGCGCCGATGAGTTCAGCGCGGCCTATGCCGACGTCTTCTCCGGCGACGAACGCTGGCGCGCGCTGGCCGCACCCAGGAGCCAAACCTACGACTGGCCCGACTCGACCTATATCAAGCAGCCGCCCTATTTCGAGGGCATGTCGCTGGCGGTCGAGCCGGTCGAGGATATCCGGGAGGCGCGCGCGCTCGCGCTGCTCGGCGACTCCATCACCACCGACCACATCTCCCCTGCCGGCTCCATCAAGCCCGATTCGCCTGCGGGCCGTTATCTCATCGCCCAGGGCGTGGAGCCGAAGGACTTCAACAGTCTCGGCTCACGGCGCGGCAATCACGAGGTGATGATGCGCGGCACCTTCGCCAACATCCGCCTGCGCAACCTCATGGCGCCGGGCACCGAGGGCGGCGTCACCCGCCATCAGCCGAGCGGCGAGCCGATGTCGATTTATGACGCGGCCATGCGCTACCGCGACGAGGCCACGCCCGTCATTGTCATCGCCGGCAAGGAATACGGCTCGGGCTCCTCGCGCGACTGGGCGGCCAAGGGTCCGCGCCTCCTGGGCGTGCGCGCGGTCATCGCCGAGAGCTACGAGCGCATCCATCGCTCCAATCTCATCGGCATGGGCATTCTGCCGCTGGAGTTTCCGGCGGGCGAGAACGCCGCCTCGCTCGGTCTCGACGGCAGCGAGTCGTTCGACATCCTGGGGCTCGACAATGCCGAGGCACGCTCGGTCGAGGTGCGCGCCACCGCGCCCGATGGCACTCTCACCTGTTTCCAGGCCAAGGTGCGCATCGACACCCCGAACGAGGCGGACTATTACCGCAATGGCGGCATCCTGCACTATGTGCTGCGCCGACTGGCCAGCCAATAGAGCGATCGAAAAGCCCCTCTCCCCAACCCGCTCCCCGCTGGGGAGAGGGAGAAAAAATCCATCTCCAAACCGAGGAGTGAGGGGCTCCAGCCGCCCCATCGGCAAGCGGCCTCGCTCTCGCCTACACTCAACCTGATCAGGCGCGCCGGATGCACACACCCATCCGGCGCGCACCAGCTTCACACCCGGAGTCAAGCAGTCTCATGGAGCTATCCTCACTCACCGCCATCTCGCCCGTGGATGGACGTTATGGTTCGAAAACCGCCGAGTTGCGGGCCATCTTCAGCGAATATGGCCTGATGCGCCATCGCGTGCTGGTCGAGGTGCGCTGGTTGCAGGCGCTGGCCGCGCACCCGGGCATTGCGGAGGTTCCCGCGCTCTCCGAGGGCGCCAGCGCGCGGCTCGATGCACTGGCCGTGCAGTTCTCGCTGGCCGATGCCGAACGCATCAAGACCATCGAGCGCACCACCAACCACGACGTCAAGGCGGTCGAGTATTTCATCAAGGAGCGCATCGCCGAGGATCCGGAACTAGCTGCGCGTGGCGAGTTCATCCATTTCGCCTGCACCTCTGAGGACATCAACAACCTCTCGCACGCACTCATGCTGCGCGCCGGGCGCGAGCTGCTGCTGCCGCAGATGGATGCGCTGATCGCCGCGATCCGCAGCCTTGCGCACCGCTATGCCGAGCAACCCATGCTCTCGCGCACCCATGGTCAGCCGGCTTCGCCGACTACGCTCGGCAAGGAAATGGCCAATGTGGTCCATCGTCTGGAACGCCAGCGTGCGCAGCTTGCCCAGGTCGAGCTGCTCGGCAAGATCAATGGCGCGGTGGGCAATTACAACGCCCATCGCGTGGCCTATCCCGAGGTTGATTGGCCCGCCTTCGCGCGCGGCTTTGTCGAATCCCTGGGGCTGACCTGGAACCCCTACACCATCCAGATCGAACCGCACGACTACATGGCCGAGTTCTTCGATGCCCTGGTGCGTTTCGACAATGTGCTGATCGACTTCTGCCGCGACGTCTGGGGCTATATCTCGCTGGGTTACTTCAAGCAGCGCGCGGTGGCGGGCGAGGTGGGTTCCTCGACCATGCCGCACAAGGTCAATCCCATCGATTTCGAGAATGCCGAGGGCAATCTGGGGCTCGCCAATGCCGTGCTTGAGCATCTTGCCAACAAGCTGCCCATCTCGCGCTGGCAGCGCGACCTGACCGACTCGACCGTGCTGCGCAATCTGGGCGTCGGGGTGGCCCATCTCGTGATCGCGCTACAATCAGCGCTCAAGGGCATGGGAAAACTGGAGGCCGATCCGGCACGCATGGCGGCCGATCTGAATCAGAACTGGGAAGTGCTCGCCGAGCCCATTCAGACCCTGATGCGTCGCCACGGCATTGAAAAGCCCTATGAGCGACTGAAAGAGCTGACGCGCGGACAGCGTATCGGCGCCGCCGAGCTCAGCGCCTTTATCGAGACCCTGGAGATTCCCGAGACGGACAAGGCGCGTCTGAAGCAACTCACGCCGGCGTCTTATGTCGGAGACGCCGCGCGTCTGGCCCGGGAGATCTAGGACAATTCGCGTGAAAAGTGACCGGCCGCGCCCAAGGGCGCGACCGGTCTTCCGGCAAGCCCCAATTGGGGGGGGGAGTGGGACTCGCGGACTCATTGGCGCACCCAGGAGCCGGTGAGCATCTATCGCCAGCACCTGGACGCTGAATGCCGACAGGAATCTTGAAAGGCATCGGGACGCAGGCGCGTCCCGATCAGTGGTCTTAATTAGCCATCAACCTTGGAGCGGATGGTCACACGACGCTGCTGAACGGAATAGATGTCATGGTTGGGCAGCATATCGAGTTCGCCGCGGCTCTCGACCGAGACGATATCGCGGGCCGGAATGCCCTTGGTGACCATGTAGTTGCGCACGGCGTTCGCGCGATTCAGACCAAGCTGGTAGTTATAGGCCTCGCTGCCCTTGGCATCGGTGTGGCCGGTCAGGCTCAGCTGTTCCTGGGGCTCACTTTGATTGACACGGGAGATATAGTCGTCAAGACGACGCAGCTCGGCATCATTCACGACGTTGGCGATCTGATACTTGTCAAACTCGAAGTTCAGACGCACGACAAACTCCTCGGGCACCGGCTTGACGCAAGGGGCGAGATCACCCGCGCCATTGAGGCTCTGCCAGCACTCGCCGGAGCCGCTCACCCAGGCGGTGCCTTTGGGCTGGGCGGACCAGAAGTGCTCCATCATGTAATCGCCAGCGCTGGCGGCAAAGGGAACCGACAGGGCGCAGGCCAGCGCGAGCGTTGCCGGACGCAGAGTCTTGGTCTCTTTCTTCATCGTCATCATTCCTGTGCAGGTGGATGGGTTGACCGGTTCGACAGCCGTCGAATGCTCAAGGCCGGCGCACTTGTACTTAAAAAGCAACAACGTGGCGCATCTTTCTCGCCTTGTGCTTGAGGTCTGGGGCTGGAAATGAGGCTGAAGCGACAAGCAACTAGCGGATACAAGCGACCAGCCCAAAACCTTGGCCTACTCATTTTAGCCTAGGCAGAAGTCAAAAGCGCAACTTTTTCACAGCGCGCAACATATTTACAACGCACAAACATCTCTCTCTCAGCAACAGGCGCCGGCGCGACATCCTGGGGTCGGCCTGTCGGTCCCGAGGTTCATCGTCATGCAAGAAGCCCCCAGCCGCCCTGCGGACTACACCATGGCGCCGCTGCATCTCGACAGCCGCGCGCGCTTGCGCGAGCTTGGCATTGAGCTGGCCGAACAGGCGCGGCGCGAGCTGCTCCTGTTCGCCCCGCGCCTTGATCCCGATCTCTATGATCAGGCCCCCTTTCTTGAGGCCGTGCGCCGCCTGGCGCTCGCCGCTCCACATCAGCCCGTGCGCATCCTGGTGGCCGAGGCGCGGGCCATCGCGCGCGATGGGCACCGTTTGATCGAACTCGCGCGGCATCTGAGCTCGCGCATCGCGCTGCGCGAGATTGACGAGCGCGACCAGGAGCGCCGCGACGCCTTTCTCATCATTGACACGCGCGGCTATCTGCATCGCCCGCTCTCCGCAAGCCACCAGGGCCTTGCCGAGTTCGATGGACGGCGCGGCGCACGCCGGCTGCGTGAGGAGTTCAACCAGCTGTGGGAAGTTGCGCGCGAGAGCAGTGAGCTGCGCCGGCTGTATCTTTAGGCCTGGCTCAAATCGCGATGGGCGCCCGGATCGGGGGATGAGGGTCATAACCTTCGAGCTGGATGTGCTCGGGGCCATAATCGAACAGGCTTGCCGCCCGCTGCAGGCGCAGTCTCGGCAGGGCGCGCGGCTCGCGCGCAAGCTGCGCCTCGACGATGTCGGGGCTGAGGTGATTGCGGTAGAGGTGCAGATCGCCAAAGGTATGCACAAAGTCGCCCGGCGCCAGATCACACTGTTGCGCCACCATCTGGGTGAGCAGCGCATAGCTCGCGATATTGAAGGGCACGCCAATAAAGAGATCGGCGCTGCGCTGATAGAGCTGGCAGGACAGCCGCCCCTCGGCCACATGAAACTGAAAGAGACAGTGACAGGGCGCGAGCGCCATGCGCCCGACACGCACGTTGTCCTGGGGGCTGAGGCCCTCATCGGGCAGATCCGCCGGATTCCAGGCCGACACCACCAGACGGCGCGAGTGCGGACGGGTGCGGATCGCCTCGATGAGGCCAGCGAGCTGGTCGATCACGCGCCCATCAGGGCAGCGCCAGGAGCGCCACTGAGCACCATAGATGGGTCCGAGCGCGCCCTCCTCGGTAGCCCACTCGTCCCAGATGCTCACCCCGCGCGCGCGCAGCTCGGCGTTATCGGTCGAGCCCGAGAGAAACCATAGCAGCTCGCCCACCACGCTTTTGAAATGCACCCGCTTGGTGGTGAGGAGCGGAAAGCCTTCGGCCAGATCGAAGCGGATCTGGCGCCCAAACAGCCCGCGCGTGCCCACGCCGGTGCGATCCGGGCGATCCACCCCCTGCTCCATCACCTCGCGCAACAGATCGAGATAGGGCCGCATGAGCTTAGACCGCCGCCGGACCGAGCAAGAGGGACTGCCCGTCCATGGCATCGGGAATCGGCAAGCCCATGAGTTCCAGCACAGTCGGGGCGATATCGCGCAAGCCTCCGCCAATGCGCAGCCGCCAGGGCTGGGTGTCGATCACCATGCAGGGCACTGGGTAGAGGCTGTGCTGGGTATGGGGCGCGCCGGTGAGCGGATCGACCATCTCGTCACAGTTGCCATGATCGGCGGTCAGCACCACCGAATAGCCGGATTCCACCGCCGCATCGAGCACCCGCCCCACGGCCGTGTCGAGCGCCTCGACTGCCGCGATCACCGCCTCGCGCACCGCCGTGTGCCCCACCATGTCGCCATTGGCAAAATTCACCACCACGAAGGGGAAGCGCTGACTCTTGAGCGCCTCGACAACGGCATCGGCCACGGACGAGGCGCTCATCTCGGGCTTGAGGTCGTAGGTTGCCACCTTGGGCGAGGGAATCAGCACCCGCTCCTCGCCCGGCAGCGGCTCGTTGCGCCCGCCGTTGAAAAAGAAGGTGACATGGGCGTATTTCTCGGTCTCGGCGCAATGGAACTGCGCCAGGCCCGCCTCGCTGATCAGCCCGCCGAGCGTGACCTTGGGAACCTCGTTCACGAAGGCAAAGGGACGCTTGAAACGCGGGTCGTATTCCATCATGCAGGTCAGATCGACCCCGCGCACCCCACGGCGGTCGAACTCACCGAACGCCGGATCGACCAGGGCCGCCACCAGCTGGCGCGGGCGGTCCTTGCGGAAATTGAAGTGAATCGCCGGATCGCCATCCTGGAGGCGCTCGGCGCCCTCGATGACCGTCGGCACGATGAACTCGTCATCCTCGCCCTCGGCATAGGCCATCTCGATGCCGGCGCGCAGACTCGGCGCCACCCGCCCCTCGCCATCGACCATGGCGCGCCAGGCGCGCTCGGTGCGATCCCAGCGCTTGTCGCGATCCATGGCGTAGTAGCGCCCGCTGAGGCTCGCCACCTGACCGCCGGCAGCGGCCAGAGCCCGCTCCAGCGGCTCGACCCAGGTCAGGGCCGAACGCGGCGGGGTGTCGCGCCCGTCGGTAAAGACATGCACCAGGGGCCGCGCGCCCTCGCGCTGACAGAGCTCGATGAGCGCGATCAGATGATCGACATGGCTGTGCACGCCACCATCCGAGACCAGCCCCATGAGATGCAGCGGACGTCCGCGCGCGGCCGCCGAGCGCGCGGCGGCGGTGAGGGCCGGATTGTCGAAGAAACTGCCATCGGCGATGGCCGAGGCGATCAGCACCAGATCCTGACGGATGATGCAGCCCGAACCGAGCGTGAGATGCCCCACCTCGGAGTTGCCCATCTGTCCATCGGGCAGGCCCACCGCCGGACCCGAGGCCTGGATGAGGGTATGGGCCTGGTTGGCGAGATAGCGATCAAGATTCGGGGTTCGCGCCAGGGCCACGGCATTGTGGGCCTTGGCGGGATTGGCCCCGACGCCATCGAGAATGATGAGAACCACTGGCCGCCGGGGCGGCTGCGCATTCTGACTCATAAAGCTGGTCTCCAAAGAGAGGGAGGTGGGATCGCCAAGACGCCGGACAGTACAAAACCCACCATTTTAACGGCTTTTTGGGTTGAAACGACAACTAACATCCTGCGTGCTTGCAATGTTGTCCCGAACTCGACACAGCCCTGAAAGCTGGGTTTATGATTGGGCACCCGATCCCGCATCCACCCAGACGCACACCCAACTCGACCGGATACACGGAGGACACATGCAGACTGACCGAATCATCCAGACTGATCGAATCATTGCCTTCGTCATGGCAGGCGGACAGGGCTCCAGGCTCCAGCCGCTCACCACCATGCGCTCCAAGCCCTCGGTCCCCTTCGGCTCACGCTATCGTATCGTCGATTTCGTACTCAGCAACCTGGTCAACTCCCAGATCCAGACCATCTATCTGCTGGTGCAATACAAATCGCAGTCGCTCATCGAGCATGTGCGCAAGGCCTGGACCATTTCGCCGCTGCTGCAAAATCAGTTTGTCACTGTGGTTCCCCCTCAGATGATGACGGGCGCGCACTGGTTCCAGGGCACCGCTGATGCGGTCAACCAGAACATCAACCTCATCGAGGAACACCACCCCGATCTGGTCGTGGTCTTTGGCGCCGACCACATCTATCGGATGGATATCCGACAAATGGTGCAGTTCCACCGGGATCGCGAGGCCGATGTGACCATCGCCGCCCTGCCCGTGCCGCTCAAGGATGCCTCCAGCTTCGGCGTCATTGCCGCCGACGAGGACGGACGCATCCAGGCCTTCGAGGAAAAGCCGGCCCACCCGACCCCGCTCGCGGCGGATCCCACCCAGGCCTTTGCCTCCATGGGCAATTACATCTTCAACACCGAGGTGCTGCTGCGGGCGCTGCACGAGACCCAGGAGGCGGGCGAGCACGATTTCGGTCAGCACGTCCTGCCCCGCCTGCTGCGCACCCATCGGCTCTACGCCTACGACTTTGCCACCAACCGCATCCCCGGCATCCAGCCCTACGAAACCCAGGTCTACTGGCGCGACGTGGGCTCCATCGACGCCTACTACGAGGCACACAAGGACGTGCTTGGCGCTGATCCCATCGTCGATCTCTTCAATCCCGAGTGGCCCATCTACTCCAGCGGCTACCAGGGGCCGGTGGCCAAGCTGCTTGGCGGCGACATTCGCAACAGCCTACTCGGCGCGGCCAGCGTGATACACGAGGGCGCGCGCGTGCATAACTCCATCATCCGTCGCGAGGTGGTCATTGAGGAGGATGTGGAGCTTGATGACTGCATCATCATGGACTACGTGCGCATCTGCCGGGGCGCGCGTCTGCGCAAGGTCATCGTTGATCGACACAATATCATCGAAGCGGACGCGCGCATCGGCTTCGACTCCGAGCAGGACAGCGCGCGCTATCACGTCAGCGCCGGCGGCGTCACCGTGGTGCCCATGGGTCAGGTGAGCTGCTTCGCACGCGACATTAACCGCGGCGGCAAGGGGCGGCGTTACTCGGAATAAGTGGGAGAGGGTCTAACCACGAATCTCTACCCAAGCCCCTCGCGGGGTTTGCTCGAAGAGTTCGATCAGGGCCGCGCTGTGCAGGCGAATGCAGCCATGCGAGCGCGGCACCCCGAGCGGTTCGCTCTCCGGGGCGCCGTGGATGTAGATGAATCGGCGCAGGGTATCGACCTTGCCGCCACGGTTGAACCCGGGCTCGCAGCCGGTGAGCCAGAGAATGCGGGTCAGAATCCAGTCGCGCTCGGGATGGGCGGCGGCCAGCGCCTCGCTGTAGATCTCGCCGGTTGGCCGACGGCCGCGAAAGACGGTTCCCACAGGGCAATCCGCGCCAATCTTCAGGCGCACCCGGTGCAGCCCGCGCGGCGTGCAACCGCTGCCCAGGCACTCGCCCACCCCATTGAGCCCGGTCGAGACGGCATGGCGCTGGAGCAGACGCGCGCCTTCATAAAGCCCGAGCCATTGCCCGGCCACATCCACCAGAATGCGCCGCTCGCCCACCGCCATCACCAGCGGCTGAAGGGATGACGCGCGAGCGCCGCGTTGTAATAGCGCCCATCCTGGGTTACCTCCTCGCCCAGCCAGTCGGGGCGCTCGAAGGGCTCATCTTCGTGGGTCAGCTCAAGCTCGGCGAGCACCAGACCGGCGTTCTCGCCAGCAAAGACATCCAGCTCCCAGCCGTGCGCCCCATGACGCACCCGATGGCGCACCTTCTCGATCATCCCCGGCAGGGCCAGCTCGGCGAGCAGCGCATCGGCATCGGCAGGCGGGATGGGATACTCGAATTCGGCGCGCGCGAGACCTGCACCCTGCCCCGGCCCCTTGATGGTAAGAAAGGCCTGTTCGCCAGAACGCCGTACCCGCACCGTGGCGCGCGCGCCCGATGCCGCCAGCGGCTCGGGCGCGGCCAGATAGCCCTGCCGGATGGGCCAGGATGCCTCGACCGCGTCGCGCCAGCCCTCGCCGCGCACCAGAAACTTGCGCTCGATCTCGACACCCATGGCGTTATCCTCCGCGCCGCTCGAAAAGCGCCATGGATTCCACATGACCGGTGTGCGGAAACATATCCATGACCCCGGCGGCCACCAGACGATAGCCCAGCCCATGCACCAGACGCTCGGCGTCGCGCGCCAGGGTCGTGGGGTAGCAGGAGACATAGACCAGTCGCTCGATGCCCAGGCGCGGCAGCCAGTCGAGTATCTCGAAGGCCCCGCTGCGCGGCGGATCGAGCAGCGCGGCGTCGAAGCGCTCGCGCATCCAGGGCAGCAGCTCCAGCTCCTCGCCGTAGAGGTTCGCGGTGTGGAAGCTCAGGTTATCCAGACCGTTGCGCGCGGCATTGAGCCCGGCGCGCGCCACCAGCCCGGCATCGCCCTCGACCCCTACCACCCGCGCCGCGCGCCGGGCGAGCGGCAGACTGAAATTGCCGAGCCCGCAGAAGAGATCCAGGATGCACTCATCGGGTTCGGGCGCCAAAAGCTCCAGCGCCTGATCGACCATGCGCCGGTTGAGTTCCAGATTGACCTGGGTGAAATCGCTTGGCAGAAAGCCCAGCCGCACCCCCGGATGCGGCAGCGAATAGGAGAGCTCGACCGCCTGCCCCGGAAGCGGCTCGATGCTCTCCGGCCCGCCCGGTTGCAGATAGCAATGCAGCCCCTC
>JAFGTZ010000123.1 GCA_016938795.1 Chromatiaceae bacterium
AGTCCGTAGCCGTCGCCGTTCAGAATAATGGGGCTCGACATGGGGCGGATGGCGGCACGCAGATCGCGAATGATCTGCTGGACCAGTGGCTGGGCGTTCTTGGCGGCCAGCACATCACGGAAGTCGATCTCGATGGCCTGCATCAGATGGAGCAGCGCCCAGCTGTAGCCCCGGGTGCAGTAGAAGACGTCATCGACTTCGTTGGCGGGAGTGCGCGTTGGCGTGCTGGCGCTCATGAGATCCGAGCTGTTGTTGATCTGGGCTTCGCTGAAGAGCGGGCTGAGCGCGGGATCGGCGACGCTGGCGCTCAGGCGGCTTCCCTGATGGCCGAGGCGCTTTTCAATGACTGCCAGATAGGCGGCGAGATTGTCGGCGCGCGCATGAAAGCCGCCCTGACTTAGACGCTTCTCGGAGAGGCTTGCGAGATACTCCCGCAGCGACTCGATCCCCTTGCGATACTCATCCTCGGCGGCCGGCAGCGCCCAGGACTTGGGATCAATGGAGAATTGCATATCCGCCTGCTTGAGCGCGGGATGCTCCAGCGACTGGCTCTGGGTGCGGCTGAAGTCGTTGCGCAGCGCGCGCACCGAATCGCGCAGCGCCGTGAGGACGCCGCACTCCCAGTTGGGGCAGTTGTCGAGCAGCGAGCCGGGCGGAAATTTGTCGTTGTGCAGAAATCCGCCCGGCTTGTCGAGCAGGGTTTCGCCCAGCGTGATGCTGGTGGCCACCAGGGCGGCGCCCGCAACAGGACGTCCGTCCTCGACACGGGCCTGGGCCGGGATCTTGGCAAAGACATCGAAGATAGGCGGCTGATTGCACCAGTGGAAGACCAGTCCAAGCATGACCGCCGTGGTCAGTCCGAGAACGGCAAACGTGGCCAGGATGGTGCGCTTGATCCAGCGGTGGCGCGGTTGGGCGGGACGGGGGAATGGAGGCTTTTTCACAGCTAGGGGCCTTGCTGATTCCTGGATTTTCGGATTGTTGCCGCCCATTGACGCGGCACGAATGATATTACTCAAGAGACAGGCAAATCCGTCTCGACAAAGGGTTGGTTTAAGCCGATGTGTTCGGCTAGGCGGTTTCGGATTCAGTCTCCACGCTGGCGCGCAGTTCGCCAAGCAGGCGCCGATAGTCGGGCGATTCCTCGGGTGCGTAATTGAAGTTTTTGAAGAGGCCTGTCAGTCGGGTGAAGTGCGCGCGCGCCTCCGTCTTGCTGCTAAAGCTCCAGTCGCGTCCGAGCAGCCGGGTGAGCAACTCGAAGACCAGACGCTGGCGCTCCAGCGGCACGGAGGCGTCCACCCGATCGAAGGCGTCCTGCTGAAGATAAACCATGTCGAGCATCAGCGCCTTCTGATAGGCCACATAGTCCTCGGTGGTCACGCCTTCCTCGCCTGTCACCTGCATCATCTGTTGCACGGCATCACCGCGTTCGAGCAGCTCCTGCATGGCCGCGACCGCAGGGTTCCAGTCCTGGCCGAGATGTTCGCCGTACCAGGAGGCCAGCTGCTGGCGATAGCGCGACCAGGAGATGAGCGGGTCGATGGCGGGGTAGAAGCGTTTGTAGGCGCGATCATAGGAGAGCCCGAGAAAGCACTTCACCGTGCTTAGGGTCGATTGGGTGACTGGCTCCTCGAAATTGCCGCCCGCTGGCGAGACCGTGCCGATCATGGTGAGACTGCCGAGACTGCCATCGGTTCCCCGAATGACCCCGGCGCGCTCGTAGACGCCCCGGATCGAGGAGTCGAGATAGGCGGGAAAGGCCTCCTCGCCCGGAATTTCCTCCAGACGGCCCGAGGTCTCGCGCATGGCCTGCGCCCAGCGCGAGGTGGAGTCGGCGAGCAGCAGCACCTGATAGCCCATCTGGCGGTAATACTCGCCGAGCGTGATGCCGGTATAGATGGACGCCTCGCGCGAGGCCACCGGCATGGACGAGGTGTTGCAGATGATGATGGTGCGATCCATGAGCGAACCGCCGGTGCGCGGGTCGCTGAGCTGGGGAAACTCGGTGATGGTCTCGACCACCTCACCGGCGCGCTCGCCGCAGGCCACCACGATGACGATATCGACCGCCGCATGTTTGGCGAGCAGATGCTGGAGCACCGTCTTGCCCGCACCAAAGGGGCCAGGGATACAGCCGGTGCCGCCGCGTGCGATGGGGAAGAAGGTGTCGATGAGCCGGATGCTGGTGGTCATGGGTTCGTTGGGATAATGGCGCTCGACCACCCGTGCGCGCAGCATCTGCTCGGTGAGCGGGCGGCGCACCGGCCAGCGTTGGGTGAGATCGAGCGAGCGCTCGTGACCCTGGGCGTCGCGGATGCGCGCCACCGGGGTGTCTACCGTGATGCTGCCCTCCTGAATCCAGGTCACCTCCACCTCGCCCATCTGGTCGAAGGGCACCATGATCTTGTGGCTGTAGAGACCCTCCTGCACGGTGCCGAGCACGCCGCCAGCGCGCAGTCGCGCGCCATGCTGGACCGAGGGCACGAAGGACCACTTGCGGTTGCGATCAAGGGCATCGAGATCGACGCCGCGCGGCAGAAAGATGCCATGGGCGATGGCGAGCTTTTCGAGCGGGTTTTGCAGCCCGTCGTAGACCTCGCCGAGCAGCCCGGGGCCGAGCACCACCGAGAGCAGCTCGCCGCTTTGCTCGACCGGATCGCCCACGCGCACCCCGCGGGTGTCCTCGAACACCTGTACGTCGGCCAGATCGCCGCGCACCCGCAACACCTCGGACTTGAGGCGCTCGCCGCTGCTGCCGCCCGAGGCTCGGTCCTGAGGCAGCAGATAGACCACCTCGTTTTTCATGAGCGGCAGGCGTGCGCCCTGGCTCCAGCCGGCCTCGATGGTCACCAGACTTTCCTGGACCGAAACCACGCGCGCCGGGGCGTCGGCGCGGGGCGTCGCTGTGGTGTCGCTGTCCATGGTGTTCAATCCCCTGTGCAAAATCGGTTGATGGCGTTTGTGGCGTTGCGCGACAGACGGCGCGTCCCTATCCCGGGCGTTGAAGGATCAGGCGCGGTGTGCAGGGTACTGGCCCGATCGGGCGCACGGATCGGCATCTCAGTGCGCGGCCTCTCTCATCCACTCAGGCCCGGCCCCCAGCGCCGCAGTGCTCAGTGCATCGAAGCGTGCGAGCGCCTGATCGCGGTCGTAGCGCGTCCAGCGATCAATCAGATCCCAGCGCAGCACATAGACGATGACCGCCTCGAAATCGAAAAAGTGTCCTTCGCTGACGCGCCCGAGATGTTCCCAGACGGCGCCGAGCAGCAGGCGCTCCAGCCCCAAGGTATCGCCGCGCGCAAGCTGCCGAGCAGCCTCGGGCAGCCAGGGGAAGGCGCGTTCCAGGCGAAAGGCCGGCTCGCTCCAGTGGCGTTGCAGCTGTGCAAGCCAGCGTCCATAGCCCCAGTAACGTCCGCTCGGTGGTTCCTCGCCACGCGCGCGCCGGCGCAAGGCGCACACCAGGGTGCGCATCTCAAGACGCCAGGCGGCCAGCTCGCGCGCGAAGGGATGCGCAAGCCGGGGCAGTTGATCGGCAGCAGCGCGGGCGATCTCTTCATCGGAGCCTTGGCGATTCTGCGCGGCCCATTCGGTCAGGGCGCGCAGCTTGCGCAGGCAGCGAGCGTCCTCCTCGTCGAGCAGACCCAGACGTTCATCGAGCCGTAGGCGCGAGAGCGGGGGTTGGTGTGCGCCGAAGAGCGGCCCGTGGTCGGGCAGCGAGGCGAGCAGCATGGCGTAGCGGTGCGAGTCGGGCATGATGCGCGGCCTATTTCACCGTGCCTTCGAGAATGGCGCGAAAGCGCGGTTGCAGATGGGCGAGCAGCAAGGCCGCGACCTTCTCGTCGGTGAGGTCGATATGCACGTCCTTTTCGCGCAGCGAGAGGCGCACGCCCTTGGCGTCCTCGCCATTGACCGCGAAGGTGACGCCCTTGGCGAGCACATTGCCTGCAAGCGAAAGCACGAAGTGCGACAGCGAGCCCTCGCGCAGTTCGAGCGGATTGCGCCTGAGCTCTTCGGGGCTAACCAGCGCCTTGGGGAGCTGCACCTCGACCGCCTCGCCCTGGTCGATGCCGGCCTCGCGGCGCGCCTCGGCGGCCACCTCCAGAATGAGGCGTTCGAGAAAGGCCTGCTGGCTCATCTCGGCGGAGATGAGGCGCTTGACCTCGTCGCTGAAGCGATCGGAGAGTTCGGACTTGAGGCGCAGCACGGTATCGCGCATGGCGATGCGCAGCGCCTCCTCGCCGCCTTTGCGCAGCCCCTCGGATTCGCTGCGCGCCTCTTCGACGATGCGCCGCGCCTGCTGCTCGGCCTCGCGCACCAGACGCTCGCCGCGCGCGCGCGCCTCCTGCTCGATGCGCTCGGCCTCGTGCCGCCCCGCGCTCACGCCCTCGTCGCGCAGACGCTCGATCAGCGCCTCGACCCCGGAGGAGGCCAGCCCCTGGGGGCTGTCCTGTTCGGCTGTGGCCATGCTTGCGTCCTCCTTCAGTCGGTTCAGCTCGGAATGGAGCCGGCGAGCACCAGCGCAAAGACGAAGGCGAACACCGCGAAGCCCTCGACGATGGCCGCCGGCGCGAGCGAGAGCCCGAAAATTTCGGGCTTGGTCTTGCTCGCGTGAATGGCCGAGGCGCAGGCCTGGCCCTGGCGCACCGCCGAGAAAAGCAGCGCGAGCCCCGCGAGCAGGCCGATGCCAAAGAGCGCGGGCGCCGCGACAACGGTGACCTCGCGTTGCAGGGTGAACATGATGACGATGCCGTAGATGACCTGGGAGGAGGGCATCACCGAGATGCCGATATAGCGCCCATAGCCCGAGTCGGTATCCACCATGGCCCCGATGGCTGCCTGACCGGCGATGGCGCAGCCGATGATGCTGCCGATCGCCGCTAGCGCCATGGCGCCGTAGAGCCCGGCCCAGCCCAATGCAATCACCAGTTCGTTCATGAAGATGGCTCCGTTTTCTTGAATGGCCTGAAGGGATAGCCCTCGCCGGACAGCCCCCAGTTGTAGAACTCGATGAAATTCAGGCGCAGGCCATGCACCACGCCGCTCATGAGGCAGAGCAGCAGATTGAGCACATGGCCGACGAGCAGGATGAGAATGGCGAACAGCAGCCCCAGTCCGGGCAGCTCCTGGTAGACGCCGCGTGCGAGATCGTTGAAGGTGAGGGCAAGCGAGGAGGAGGCGAGCCCGAGGGCGAAGAGACGCAGATAGGAGAGCACATCGCCAAAGGCCTGGGTGAGGCGCGCGAGTTGCGCCAGCCCATCGAGCAGACGTCTGAAAAGACTGCCCAGCCCCACGACGGGACGCTCGCTGCCGAATAAAAAGACTGTGGCCAGGCCGCCGCCGAGCAGTAGCTGCCCCGCAAGCGACAGCCAGTCCGGCCCGCTCCCGCTGCCGAGCCAGGCGATGAAGCCGCCGAGCATGGCGGTGCTCCAGCCGATGGCGCCGAGGCGCGCGCTGGGCGCGCGTGCCGCGCGCGCCAGTTCCAGATTGGCGAGCACCAGATGCAGCACGCCGATGGCCACCGAGAGGCGCATCATGGCGTTAAAGTCGTTTAGATCGAAGAGCTGCAAGCGACCCGCAAAGGAGTCCGGTGAGGGGGTCACGCCGAAATAGCTGCCGATGAGCACCCCCCAGAGCAGCGAGGCCGAGCACAGCGCGGCGGCGAGCAGGCGCAGACGCCGCCCCAGATCGCCCTGTCCCAGCCGTCGCCAGAAGGCGGCGAGCAGCCCCGAGAGCACCAGCGCATAGCCGGCGTCGGAGAGGATCATGGCGAAAAAAAGGGTGAAGGAGCCAAAGAGCACCCGCGAGGGATCCCAGGCGTGATAGGCCGGTACCTGATAGAAGGCGACCAGATCCTGGCCGGCGGCGAGCGCGGGCGGGTTGTCGAGCAGGGTGGGCGGGCGGTCGTCGTCGCTCGCCGGGGCGCTCAGCAGGGCTAGGCGTCGTTCTTCGGCGAAGTGGCGCACGGCCTCAAGATCCCGCTCGGCCACCCAGCCCTGCACCAGACAGAGGGCCTCGTCTTCCAGGGTCTGGCTCTCGGCATGGCGCAGGCTGGCCTCGTCCTCGGCCTGGGCGAGATGGCTCGCGAGCAGATAGATCCAGCGCGTGAGTGCATGGCGCTCGGCCTGAATCTCCTCGATGTCCAGTTCGGCGCCTTCCAGCTGTCGCGCCACCTCGGCGAGCGAGAGCGCGCCGGTGTGGGCGCGCGCCACCGGAAGCAGGTCGTGCGGTGGCTCATCCTCGCTGATGACCACCAGCCAGATCTGGCGGTTGTCGCGATGCACGATGTGCCAGGGCAGCTCCAGCGCGTCGAGCGCGCGCGCCTGTCGCAGCGGCAGGATATAGAACCAGAGCTTGCGTCCGGCCAGATCCTCGGGCGGGGGCAGGGTGAAGTCACCCCAGGGTTCGAGTTCGCGCAGCCGTGCGCGCAGCGCGTCGCGCCGGTCGCTCGCATCGCGCAGCCGCTGCTGGTTGTCGAGCACCGCGCGCACCGTGCCGGCGAGGTCGAAATCGGACGCCTCGTGCACCTGACGGCGCTTCTCGGGCAGGTCGCGCAGATAGCGCAGTGCCTTGCGCGCCTCCACGGCGTGCTCGGGAGGGGTGCGCTCGGGCTCGCGCGGGCTGGGGCGCAGGGGCACCAGATGCAAACAGCCGAGCGCCTGAAGCTCATCGAGCAGGGTGCGTTTTTCGTGAACCAGCCCGGCCAGGGTGACGCGATGCAGCGCGGCGATACTCATGCCAGGCCCTCGCGCTGGCGCTTGCCCTTGGCGATCTTTGAGCGCACCACGGCGGCGCGCTCGGCATCGGAGAGGGCGATGCGGATGGTCTTGATGTTGGCGCGCGCACGCGGAATCAGCACCTTCTCGAAGAGATTCACGCGCTGCGTGACCTTGCGCACCGCCTCATCGAGCAGGGCGGTGCGGCGCGCCTGAAGCGCCAGCTCGGCCTGGAGTTCGAGCATGCGCCCGAGCTGGAGCACCAAGCGATCGACCCAATGCGGGTGGCTCAGACAGCCATAGTCGCGGATGTCGAGTTCCACCCCGAGCAGCACCGGCAGGCGCGTGCCCATGCGGTTTTCCTCGCCAAGGCGCAGCTCGCGCAACCGCACCAAGTCATCGAGCGCGATTTCCTCATTGGCGAGCATGGGCAGATCCTCGCGCACCTCGGCGCGCAGCGCTTCGATGGCGGCGCGGGTGGCGGCCTGGGCCTCGCGCGCGCGGGCGCGATCGGCCATGAGTTGCTTGCGCTTGAGGTCGAGCGAGGGAAGATAGCGCTCGTAGGTCTGAAGCTGGCGGCTTTGGCGGGCCAGCGAGGATTTGCTGAGGCTGAGCCGGGCCATGGCGTGGGCGCTCCGCTCAGGCGGCCGCAGCCGCCTCGTCGAGGGCCGGGAAATACTTGTCGATGAGCGTCTGTTTCATGAGCAGGCTCTCGGGTTCGAAGCATTCGGCGAGGGTGCGCCAGCACAGATCGAGCGCGCCCTCCAGCGGCAGACTGACCTCGATGTCCATGAAGCGCTCGCGAAACAGCCGCCCGAACCTCAGCAGACGCTGATCGAACTCGGACAGCTCGAAGGCCATGGCCTGCTTTTGCTCGGCATCGCGCGCCTCGGAGTAGAAGCGGATCATGGTGTTCATGATCTGGCCGTGGTCCTCGCGCGTGACCTTGCCGATGACATGCTGCTTGAGGCGCGAGAGCGAACCGAAGGGGTCAAGCATGCCGTCGTGCAGATAGAACTGACCCTCGGTGATGTAGCCGGTGTTGTCGGGCACCGGGTGGGTCACGTCGTCGCCCGGCATGGTGGTGACGGTGAGAATGGTGAGCGAGCCGCCGTCCTTGTAGTCGGCGGCCTTCTCGTAGCGGCGTGCGAGCTGCGAGTAGAGATCGCCCATGTAGCCGCGATTCGAGGGGACCGACTCCATGGCAATGCCGACCTCCTTCATGGCGTCGGCATAGGCGGTCATGTCGGTGAGCAGCACCAGCACCCGCTTGCCTTCCTCGACCGCAAACTTCTCCGCGACGGCCAGCGCCATGTCGGGAACCAGCAGACGCTCGACTACGGGGTCGGAGGCGAGGTTGACGAACATGACAGTGCGCGCGAAGACCCCGGCATCCTCGAAGCGGCGCAGGAAGAAGTGATAGTCATCGAAGATGAGCCCAAGACCGCCAAACACCACGATATCGGCGTCAGCCTGGATGCCGATGCGCGCGAGCAGTTGGTTGTAGGGCTCGCCCGCAACCGAGAAGATGGGAATTTTCTGGCTTTCGACCAGTGAGTTGAAGACGTCGATCATGGGGACGTCGGTGCGGATCATGCGCGAGGCGAGCAGCCGGCGGGCCGGATTGACCGATGGTCCGTCAATGTCGATGCGTGGATCCTGCGACAGATCGGGGCCGCTGTCGAAGGGCAGGCCATCGCCGCGAAAGACGCGCCCGAGGATGTTGGCCGAATAGGTGACCCGCATGGGATGGCCGAGAAAGCGCACCGAGGCCTCGTTGGAGAAGCCCTTGGTGCCAGCAAAGATCTGGAGCGTGACCAGATCGCGGTCGATGCGGATCACGCGCGCCAGGGAACTCAGACCGCCAGGATCCTCGACCAGGGCCAGATCGTCGAAGGCCACACTGGCCTGCTCGACCCCAGCCCGCGCCGGGACACGAACCTTGAGAAGATCGCCGACAATTTCGACGACTCGCGAGTAGCGCACCAAGGATTGAGTCACCCTCTAGCCTCCAGGGCCTATGCTGTCATCATGGCGTGAGTTGAATGGTAGCAGGGAATGGCGCGTCTCGACTAGCGCGCCGGAATGTCTTTCGACGCCATGGCTCGGCGCGACTGCTATGCTCTCGGTGGGCACGGATCGCTTCCTCTGAGTGTCTTGACGCTCTCTCCGGGCGGTTCGCTGATAGACGCACGCGTGAGAGTTCAGTGTGCGGACGCATTGCGTCGCTCGTCCGAGTACGCACGGCGCCCCCCTGTTCAATGCAGGAGGGTCGGATGTCTGTCAACCACGACTGGAATTTCAGTGATGCTCCCGAGCACTGGAGTGCGGGTTTTTGTCTGAGCCTGCTCGGTGAGCTGCCCGATCTGCTCTGGGTAAAGGATCTGGACGGGCGCTATCGTTTTGCCAATGCCGCCTTTGCGACTTTCTTTGGGCTCGATCCCGGGGGAATCGTCGGGCGCACGGATCGCGAAATCCTGCCCGCCGATCTGGCGCGCTCCTTCGAGCAGCACGACCGCGACTGCCTTGCCCAGGCCGAGCTACACCCCATCGAACAGGCGGTGATGGGGCCAGAGAGCCGCGAGCCGCGCTGGCTGGAGATTTTTCAGCGCCCCTTGCGCAATCCGTCGGGGCGGCGCTGGTGCATTCTAGGTCGCGGGCGTGATATCAGCGCCGCGCGTCGTGCCGCCCAGAGCGCTTGGGATACCGAGACCCGCTTTCATCAGCTCTTCGAGCGCGTCGATGGGGTCTCGGTGCAGGGCTATGATCGCAACCGCACCGTCATCTACTGGAATCCGGCCAGCGAAAAGGTCTATGGCTACAGGCCCGAGGAGGCGATCGGGCGCCAGCTCGAAGACCTCATCATCCCCGACCCCATGCGCGATGCCGTGGTGGGCTCGGTCAATTCCTGGCTTGCCGGCGCCCCTGCCGCACCCGCCGGCGAGATGACGCTCAGGCGCTCCGACGGCTCGCCGGTGCATCTTTTTTCCAGCCACGTCATGCTGCAAGGCCCGAACGGCGAGCCACAGATGTACTGTCTCGACATCGACCTTACTGAACAAAAGCGCATGACCGAGGAGCTGGAACGCTATCGCCATCATCTGGAGGAGCTGGTGCTGGCGCGCACCGCCGAGATATCCGAGGCGCGCGAGCGGGCCGAGGCGGCCAATCGCGCCAAGAGCGCCTTTCTGGCCAACATGAGCCACGAGATTCGCTCCCCCATGAACGCCATCCTCGGTCTGACCTACCTGCTTGGGCGCGAGGCCACCAGCGACAGCCAGCGCGAGCGTCTTGGGCGCATTCAGACCGCCGGCAACCATCTGCTCTCGATCATCAACGACATTCTCGACATCTCCAAGATCGAGGCCGGGCATTTCCGGCTGGAGTCTCAGCCGTTTTCCGTCACCGAGCTGTTCGATCAGGTGCATGCCCTGATCGAGGAGGAGATTCACGCGCGCGGTCTGCAGTTCGTCTGCGAACTCGATGCGCTGCCCGAGGTGCTCGCCGGCGACAACACGCGGCTGCGTCAGGCGCTGCTCAATTATCTTGGCAATGCCATTAAATTCACGCGGGAGGGCGAAATTCGACTGCGCGCGCGCGTGCTTGAGGCAGGCGAGCGCGATTTGCTGCTGCGCTTCGAGGTCGAGGACAGCGGCATCGGCATTGCCCCCGAGGATCTCGCCCAGCTCTTTCAGCCCTTCACCCAGGTCGATACCTCGGCCACCCGGGGCTATGGCGGCACCGGGCTTGGGCTGGCCATCACCCGCCGTCTGGCTCATCTCATGGGCGGCGAGGCAGGGGCCAGCAGCACGCCCGGCAAGGGCAGCATCTTCTGGTTCACGGCGCGCCTGGGGTGCAGCGAGGTGGCGACCCGGCGCGCTGCTGGCGCCAATGGGCGGCTGGCGCCGCGCGCTTCGGCGCCTAGCGATGCCGAGCGCCAGCTTGCGACTCGGCACCGGGGCGCGCGCGTCTTGCTTGCCGATGACAGTGCGACAAACCGCGAGGTTGAGGTCGAGATTCTCACCGCCGTGGGGCTTATGGTGGAGGTGGCCGAGAACGGGCGGCGCGCGCTGGAGATGGCGAGCGCCTCGCCCTACGACATCATCCTCATGGATGTGCAGATGCCCGAGCTCGATGGCCTGAATGCCACCCGATTGCTGCGCGCCCAGCCCGAGTGGCGGGCCTGTCCCATCATTGCCATGACCGCAAGCGCCTTCGATGACGACCGCCAGCGCTGTCTGGATGCGGGCATGGACGATTATCTGCCCAAGCCGGTTGAGCCGGGGCGTCTCTATGCCAAGCTGTTGCAGTGGCTCACGGCAGCGCCAGCGCGCGCGCCGGAGCGCGCCGAAGAGGATGTGCGCGAGGCATCAGGGTTTTCCGAGCTGCCACAGCTGAAGCGTCTCACTGATCGGGTCAAGGTGGATGTGGATTTCGCCCTGCG
>JAFGTZ010000019.1 GCA_016938795.1 Chromatiaceae bacterium
CAGCTCTTTCAGCCCTATATGAATAGCACTCTGGCCTCCTGGGATATGTTCCAGCGACTGCTCGCGAACATGGGCAAGAGCGCTGCGGGCGGCAAGGTCGGCGAGGGTGGTCGGGAAGCGGCCTCCTGAGCGATTCCATTGAACGGTTCTGACAGCGAAGCTAGATGACTCGTTTTATACCAATCGCAAATCAGCTTTTGGGTTTTTCTCGACCGCCCCGGGCTGGGTGATGGTGACGGGGAGCGCCGTCAATCCCTCCCCGGAGGCTTGACGACGGCATCCACCCCCAGCCCTCACCGATAAATCTATGTGTAATTGATATATAACCCTAATGACAGATGAACGATAAGGCCATGGTCATGGATGCCAGCCTCCCCGGAGGGGCGACGCATGGACAGCCTGCGGCCGCCATGGCAGCCGCGCTGCTCCAGGCGTTGCCGCTCGCGGCCTACGCCCTCGATGGGCAGGGGCGGGTTGTGTTCTGGAATCCCCACTGCGAGTCCCTCACCGGTCTGGCCGCCGCGCGCGTGCTGGGCACCCGCGAGCACTGGCGCGCCTTTCATGCAAACCCCGCCCCAAGCCTTGCGGATCTGCTGCGCGAGGGATGCCTTGAGCGCCTCGGGGAGCATTGGCCCGAGGCCAGCGTGCTCGATCAGGGTTCCGATTGGGCGCGGGTGGCGGGCTGGCGTCTGCTGCCGCTTCACTCCGGGCGATGCTATCTCGAACAGCGTGTTCAGCTGGTGCGCGATGCGGCGGGCGAACTGATTGCGGCGATTGAGACCCTGCACGATCGAACCCACGAGAAAACCAGCGAAGAGAAACGGCGCCTGGCTGCCAGCGTCTTCGAGCATGCGCAGGAAGGCATCGTCATCACCGATCCCGATACCCGCATCCTGGAGGTCAACGCGACCTTCAGCGCGGTGACCGGCTACAGCCGCGAGGAGATGCTTGGGCGCACCCCGGCGCTGCTGCAATCGGGTCTTCAGGATGCAGCCTTCTATCGCGAGATGTGGCAGCGTCTCTCCGAGAGCGGGCGCTGGAGTGGCGAGATCTGGAATCGGCGCAAGAGCGGCGAGGTCTATCCCGAGATTCTGCACATCAACGCGGTGCCTGGGGCCGATGGCCGTATCAGCCATTTTATCGGGATGTTCTCGGACATCACCGAGCAGAAAAACAGCCAGCGCCGGCTCGAAAGCCTGGCCAATCACGACGCGCTCACCGGCCTGCCCAACCGGGTGCTGCTCGGCGACCGTCTGCATCAGGCGCTTGCCAACGCCAAGCGCCATGAGCGTCTGGTGGCGGTCTGTTTTCTCGATCTCGACGACTTCAAGCTCGTCAACGACCGCTTCGGCCACGAGGTGGGCGATCAGTTTCTCATCGAGATTGCCCGTCGTCTCATGCGCGCCATGCGCGGCAGCGACACGGTTGCCCGGCTCGGCGGCGATGAATTCGTGCTGCTCATCGGCGACCTGAAAAACACCGCCGAGCTGGAGCGGGTGCTCGGCCGGCTGCTTGAGGAAATCAGCCAGCCCTTCCAGATTCACGATCTCAGTCTGGATGTCTCGGGCAGCCTAGGCGTCACGCTCTATCCCTTCGATGACGCCGACCCCGACACCCTGTTGCGTCATGCCGATCAGGCCATGTATCAGGCCAAGCAACTCGGGCGCAATCGCTACCAGCTCTTCGACCGCGAGGCGGCGGCGCAAATGCAGCATCGTCATCGCGAACTCGAGCGCATTCGCCAGGCGCTTCAGCACGGCGAGTTCATTCTCGAATACCAGCCCAAGGTCAACATGCGCAGCGGCGAGGTGGTCGGTTTTGAGGCCCTGATCCGTTGGCTCCATCCCGAGCGCGGGCGTCTCGCGCCCGTTGATTTTCTGCCGCTTATCGAACAGACCAATCTCATCGTCGATCTGGGCGACTGGGTGCTGCACGAGGCGCTCGCTCAGCTCGATCGCTGGCGCGCACTGGGACATGACCTGAGCGTCAGCGTGAATATTGCGGCACGACAATTTCAACACATCGACTTTGTCTCGCGCCTGCGCACCATCCTGACCGAACATCCCGAGGTGCCGCCCGAGTGTCTGGAGCTTGAAATACTCGAACATGCCGCTCTGTCAGACCTGGGCGCCATGCGCGGTGTCATGAGCGCCTGTCAGGCGCTGGGGGTGCGTTTTGCACTCGACGACTTTGGAACCGGTTACTCCTCGCTTGCCTCTCTTAAGCAGCTTCCCGTCGAAACGCTCAAGATTGATCGCACCTTTGTGCGCTCCATGCTGGTGGACAAGGAAGATCTCGCCATCATCGAGGGAGTGATCGGGCTGGCGCGCATCTTTGGCCGGCAGGTGATCGCCGAAGGCGTGGAGAGCGCCGAACATGCCGTGCTGCTGCTGCGCATCGGTTGCGATCAGGCACAAGGCTATGCCATCAGCCCGCCCTTGCCTGCCAACGCCGTCAGTCAGTGGCTTGCTGACTTCCGGCCCGATCCCAAGTGGCTGTTCGGCGCCAGCAGCCTCATGGAGCATCTCGATGTGCCACTGCTGCTCGCCCAGTACGACCATGTGAAGTGGGTCCGACAACTGGTTGACGTGCCCGATGAGGGCAGCCGTGCCCTACCACAGGCTGAGGAGGTTGAGTCTGAGTGCGGCTGCCGCTTCGGTCAGTGGCTGCACGGCGAGGGGAGGGAGCGTTACGGCCATCTGCCGGAACATGCCGAGATCGAGCAACTGCACCGGCGCATGCACCGCCTTGCCCAGGAGATTGGACGCCTGCGCGGCAACGCGCAATGGGAGGCGGCGCGTCTGCTGTGCCTGGATCTGATTGGCATGAAGCGCCAGATTCTCGCCAGGCTCGACAGCATCCAGCAGACGCTGCTCGCTCAATCCTCCAACAGCCAGGGCGTCTCCAGCGGCTGATCGTCGAGTCGAGGAGCGCCATCGTCAGCGAGCTTCAGGCGTCCCTCGGCGAACCAGCGCACGGCGAGCGGATAGAGGCGATGTTCCCTCGCCAGCACCCGTGCCGCCAGACACTCGGGGGTGTCGTCGGGCCGCACGGGCACGCGCGCCTGGAGCACCACCGGACCACCGTCGAGTTCGGCGGTAACAAAATGCACGCTGGCCCCATGCTCGCGCTCGCCCGCCTCGATGGCGCGGGCATGGGTGTGGAGACCGCGATACTTGGGTAGCAGCGAGGGGTGGATGTTGAGCATGCGCCCCCGGTAGCGCGCCACCAGCTCGGGGGTCAGGATGCGCATGAAACCGGCCAGGGCCACCAGCCCCGGCGTGAAGCGGTCGATGAGTGCGCCGAGCGCCGTGTCATAGTCCTCGCGACTGGGGTAGTCGCGATGATCGAGCACCGCAGTGGGGATGGCATGACGACGCGCGCGCTCCAGACCGAAGGCATCGAGACGGTTGCTGATGACAGCCGCGATGCGAAAGGGCGATCCGGGCGCGCTCTGGGCGTCGATGAGCGCCTGCAGATTGCTGCCGCTGCCCGAGATGAGCACCACCAGGCGCAAGGGCTCGTGCTCAGACATCCGCACCGCCACCCGCGTAGCGCACCGCCGGCGCTCGCTCGCTCGCTTCAATGCGCCCGATCAGCCAGGGTGTCTCGCCCGCCGCGCTCAGCATCTCCAGCGCGCGCTCCACATCCGCCTCGGCGACACAGACCACCATGCCGACCCCGCAGTTGAAGGTGCGCAGCATCTCGGCCTCGGCAATGGCGCCAGCCGCTTGCAGCCAGTCGAACACCGCCGGGCGTGTCCAGCTTGCCAGGTCGATGACGGCGCCGCAGCCTTGGGGCAGCACGCGCGGCAGATTCTCGCTCAGGCCGCCGCCGGTGATGTGGGCCAGCCCATGCACGGGCAGGGCGCCGATCAGGGGCAGGAGCGCGCGCGCGTAGATGCGCGTGGGGGCGAGCAGACGCTCGGCCAGGGGTTGCCCGTCGCAGGGCATGGCGAGATCGACGCCGCTCACCTCGATGACCTTGCGGATCAGCGAATAGCCGTTCGAGTGGGGGCCTGAGGAGGCGAGACCAATGAGGCGGTCGCCGGGGCGCACTCGCTCGGGCTGGATGATGGCATCCTTCTCGACAATACCCACGCAGAACCCGGCCAGGTCGTAGTCGCCCGGCGCGTAGATGCCGGGCATCTCGGCCGTTTCGCCGCCGGTGAGGGCGCAGCCGGCAAGCTCGCAGCCGCGCGCGATACCGGCGATGACCGCGCTGGCCACCTCCAGATCGAGCCGCGAGGTGGCATAGTAGTCGAGAAAGAAGAGCGGCTCGGCGCCGCTGACCAGAATGTCATTCGCGCACATGGCCACCAGGTCGATGCCGATGCCCTCGTGGCGACCGAGTTTAATGGCCAAGCGCAGCTTGGTGCCCACGCCATCGGTTCCCGAGACCAGCACCGGGTGACGGTAGCGATCAAGCGGCAGCTCAAAGAGCGCGCCAAAGCCGCCCAGTCCGCTCAGCACGCCAGGGCGGCGGGTGGCGGCGGCAAGCGGCTTGATGCGCTCGACCAGTTGCGCGCCGGCGTCGATATCGACGCCGGCATCGCGGTAACTCAGCGAGGTTGGGGCGGGCGAGGGTGAATCCTGCGTCACGCGGGGCTCCAGTGATTGTGTCAAAATTGCATTATACCCAGCACAGGCCGGGGATCGGTGCCGGTTCGCGCGGCAATGTCAGGCGTAGGTACGCACCGCGTACCATGCACAAGGCTCGAAGGCTGACGGAGCTGATTGGCAATGGCTATCCCTGTGCGTGGCAATTGCAGCGG
>JAFGTZ010000124.1 GCA_016938795.1 Chromatiaceae bacterium
AAGCGAGGCGCAGCGCCGCCTGCTGCTGGAGCAGGGCTGCGATCTGGCGCAAGGCTATCTGTTCAGCCCGGCGGTGCCGGCGGACGAGTTTCGCGTGCGCTTTCTCTCTAGCCTCAAGCGCTGAGCAGGCCGCTCAGCTGCGCGGACAGTCGCGCAGAAAGCGCTCGACCTCGGGGGCATCGAGCGGATGCGAGAAAAGATAGCCCTGCCCGATGAGGCAGCCTTCATCGGTGAGAAAGGCGCGCTGCTCGGCGGTCTCGACCCCCTCGGCCAGCACCTCCAACTGAAGCGAACGCGCCAGGGCGATGACCGCGCGGGTGATGGCGGTATCGTTCGCATCCTGCGGAATGTCGGAGACGAAGGTCTTGTCGATCTTGAGCGTGGTGAGCGGGAAGCGCTTGAGATGGATGAGGGAGGAATAACCGGTGCCGAAGTCGTCGATGGCCACCTTGACACCCAGCTCGCGCAGCTCGTGCAGCACGCGCCCGGCCTGCTCGACCGAGCGCATCACGGTCGATTCGGTGATTTCAATCTCCAGCATGGCGGGGTCGAGCCCGGTGGCCTGAAGAATGCGTCCGATCATGTTCACCAGATCGGGCTGATCGAACTGTTTGGGCGAGAGATTGACGCCGATGAGCGCGCGCCCATCCACCAGACCAAGGGTCTTCCAGCGCTGCATGGTTTCGCAGGCCTCGCGTAGAATCCACTCGCCCATGGCCACAATGATTCCGGAGTCCTCAGCCAACGGAATGAAGCTCCCCGGCGGAATGAGCCCGGCCTCGGTGTGACGCCAGCGGATGAGCGCCTCCAGGCCACGCAGCGCGCCCGTGCGCAGATCGACCTGCGGCTGGTAATGCAGCAGAAATTCACCGCGTTCGAGCGCGCGGTGCAGGCTCGATTCGAGCAGCACACGCTCAAAGGCCTGGGCGGTGAGTTCCTGCGAATAGTACTGGAAGTTGCCGCGTCCGCTTTCCTTGGCGCGATACATGGCGGTATCGGCATTACGCACCAGATCGTCCACCGTGACACCATGCTCGGGATAGAGACTGATGCCGATGCTGGCGCCGAGAAAGATGCTGTGCCCAAGCACCTCAAAGGGCACCTTGAAGAGCTTGAGAATCTTGCTCGCCACCAGCGCCGCGTCCTGATCGCGCTCGATGTCGCCAAGGATCACGGTGAACTCATCACCGCCCATGCGCGCGATGGTGTCGTCCTCGCGAAAGAGCCCGCGCAGCCGCTCGGCCACGGCCATGAGCACCCGGTCGCCATAGCTGTGATCGAAGCTGTCGTTGACCTGCTTGAAGCGGTCAAGATCGACAAAGAGCACGGCGAACTTGCGCCCGCTGCGATGGGCCGCGTGGATGGCCTGACTGAGCCGATCAGCAAAGAGCAGCCGATTGGGCAGGCCGGTGAGCGGATCGTGCTGGGCGAGATGGGCATAGCTCAGCTCGCGTTCGCGCAACTCGTCGAGCAGGGCCAGATGCTCGCTGATATCGCGCGACACCTCGATGATGCCGTACACCTTGCCGTCATCGCCAAAAAGCGGGCTGGCCGACACCTCGAACTGGCGCAGAGCGCCCTCGGGCGCGCGATAGTGACGTATGAGTTTGCAGGGCTGGCGTGTTTCCTGAACGGCTCGCAGCGGACAGACGTGCTCGGCGCTCGCGCAGGGACGCTGACGCGCCTCGGAGATCTGAAAACAGGAGGCGCAGTGCACGTCAAAGCCGGATTGCTCGGCAATGTCGCGCGCCACACGGTTCATGCGCAGCACCTGATAGTCGGTGCCGATCACCAGAATGGGATCGTCAATGCCGTCGATCACATGCTGCAGAAAGCGCTGCTCCTCCTGAAGAGCCTCCTCGAAACACTTGCGCTCGGTGATGTCGC
>JAFGTZ010000125.1 GCA_016938795.1 Chromatiaceae bacterium
AAAAAACCGCCGTGTTTCGGGATGAAACGCGGCGGTTGAATGAAGCGTTTGCCCCATCAATCAGCGTCCGTGCCGATTGAGAGGGGGTTAGGTACGCAATGCGTACCCTACGCCTTAGGCGATGTTGAAGTTGCCGGCCACCAGATCGGCAGTGTCAACGCCAACCAGGGTTGCGACCTGAGTCAGCTCTTCCTGCTCGACCTGACCGTTGAGGCTGTCTTCCCACAACCAAGCGTCGGTATTGGCACCATCATACACAAAGATGATCTTGGTGGTTCCATTGGTAAAGATGGCGGTGTCATCACCAACTGTAACCTCCATGAAGGCGCCAGCTTCAGCAAATGCCGTTTCGATCGCGGCTGCATCCACTGCATTTCCAACAGCCGAACTCACCACCAGGATGTCATTGGCAGCCAATTGGTTGGCGGCCAGTTCAGCGGTGTACTTGGTCAGCGAGTGATCAGCAGCCTCCGGCAGGGCGGCGGAGAAGTCCAAGATGTCCTGGGCGTCTGCCGTGTTGGCGGTGAAGTCGTTGATGGTCACCAGACCGTCACCGGCATCCTCGGTGAAGGTGAGCTTGTAATTGACCGTCTCACCGGCAACTCCAGTCTCGATAGTCACAATAGATCCACCAAGGTCATTGACCTCGAGGGTTCCTTCGCCAGCGACATCGGCACCAACAGCCGTGTGCTGCGCAGTGGTGACGGACAGGGTGGCATCCTCATCAAGCTCAATGTTGTCTGCCGTTGCCAGTTCACCAGCCTCGGCGGTCACGCTACCCGTGCCGCTGATAGCCAGGACAGTCGCGCCCACGCCACCATCAAGGGTGAGACCGAAGTCAGCCCCGTTGAGGTGTACATCACCCGTCGAATCGAGCTGGAAGATGACTTCCTCGTCGGTTTCGGCATCTTCGTCATCGAAGAGCTCAACGGTGAGGTTCGAGAAGTCGACGTTGACATCGCCTTCATCCGCGTCACCCTCTGCGCCAACCACGTCCTCGACACCGGTCACCGTCACGACACCCAGCGCAGCGCCGGTCACCGTCATGGTGATGCCGTCGATGGCGGCTGCCGCCAGGGTCAGGGAGGTGTCGGTCTCGCCCGCTGCGGCCGTCAGGGTACCAACCCCGGCAATACCGCTCAGGTCAGTGTCTGCCGTGATGCCCGTCAGGTCGAGATCATGGCCATTGCCTTCGACCGTCTTACCAGACACCTGCTCGCCGGTCAGAATGGCATCGTCGCTCAGCACCAGGTTATCGGCCTGCGAGAGATCCAGATCGGCGTCCAGATCCTCATTGGCGGCGGTGAGGTCGCCCGTGATGCCCGTCACGGTGATGACAGCCTCAGTCTCAGTATCCTCATCGAAGGCCTGCTTGGTGAAGGTCACACCGGCCTCATTCAGGGCATCGAGCTGCGCAGCGGTCAGGGACAGAGTGGTATCGGGCGCCAGTTCGATGACGGTATCCGCGCTGAAGTCCAGCAGGGAATTGCCATCCTCATCGACCAGGGCGGTCAGATCCACATTGCCCTCGAAGACCACCGTACCCGCGCCGGCGATGGCCAAGGCACCGGAGGTGAAGGTGCTGCCAGTCAGGGTCAGGGTGGTGTTGGCGCCCACATTCAGCGACCAGCCCGGCTCGGCCGGATCTTCGGCAGTCGGATCGGCGTCGAGGATGGCACTGAGGGTGGCCGTGGTGGCGCCGGTTCCCGTGGTGAAGGTGAAGTCGGTCGCGGAGACAGACTCGATCACACTCAGGGTCAGGGCGCCGGTGTGCTCGCTGGCATCGATGCTGGTGAGCGCATTACCCTCGATACCGTTGTTACCAGGATCCTCATCGGTGTCGAGCACGATGTCGGCATCGCCGGTGAAGACCAGCGCGGTGGCAGCGCCCATCTCGATGGCGTCGGAACCCGCGGTGACCGTCAGGGCGCCGGTGTAGCCGGTGGTGACGATGTTGAGGGTATCGACATTGACGCCGGCCTCGATCGCCTTGAGGGTGACATCGCCCGCACCAGTCAGCTTCAGGGTCGCCTCGGCCTCGGCCTCGGTCGAGCTGAAGGTGAGGGTACCATCGCCCATGCCATTGCCAATCACCAGATCGACTGCGGCGTTGATGGTGACACTCAGCAGATCGCCATCCTCACCCGCGCCATCGTCGCCTTCGCTATAGATGTCGCCAGTGATGGTGACGGGGCCAACCGCCGCACCATCGGTATCCGCCGCATTGATGGTCAGCATGGTGTAGCCGGCTTCCGCCTGGCCGTCGTTGACGATGATGTCGCCTTCCACAGCAGCGGCGTTATCAGCGTCGGCCTCCAGGGTCAGGTCGATGGAGCGGACATAGTCGGCCAGCTCGCCCTCGGCGCTGAACTCGATGCCATCCGGAGAGGCTAGCGACTCGACCACCACCTCACGATCACGCGGATCGAGTTCGACAACCACCTCTTCCTGATAGATGTTGAGGATGTTGGCGCTGTCGAGGTTCTCGAGCAGGTCTTCGATGGACTGGCTGTTTTCGCCGCCTTCGAACTCACCGCTGTCGTTTGCATCGATATAGAAGCGATCGAGCAGGCTGTCAAAGATGCGCAGATCAACACCGTCGTAATCATCGACGTCGATCGTATCGGCGAACGGCACCACACCAGAATCTTCGAAGGTGAAGTTCACCAGCGGCTTGGTGGCCGCCTCGGCGTCGCCGTCCACCTGCAGACCATCGGCGAGGAAGAAGTCATTCACGTTCAGGGTTTCGCCATCGGCCATGTCGAAGGTGACATTGGAGCCGTTGATGGTCGCCCGATCGCTGACGTCCACACCAGCCTCGGTCTCGTAGTCGCCAATCAGCAGATCGCCATTCAGATCGACAATGAGTGCGCCGGTTTCTTCGCCGTCCACCTCGGTGGTGATTGTGGCGCCGGACTCGACCAGTTGCTTGTACTGCTCGGCACTCATGGTGACCGTGGTGTCGGACGGGATGATCAGCGCCTTCACACCGGTGAAGTCGGTGTCGGCATTCACAGCGATGGTGGAATCAGCCGCGAAGGTCACGGTGTTCACCACGATGCCATCCAGCGCCAGGCTGCTGAAGTCGAACGCGGAACCGTCGTAGTTGCCGATGTTCAGGGTGGCTTCGGCATCCTCGTCTTCGACGGTGATGTTCTCCGTGCCGATGGCGGTGATCTGCTCCAGGGTCATGGTGACAGTCACGCCATCTTCCAGCACCACCGCGTCGATATCGGTCAGCTCGGTTTCGCTGAAGTCGGTGTCGTCTTCAATATGCAGCGTCATGTCGCCGGCCACTGCGCTGGCGTCGATGCTGTCGAAGTCATCGCCATCCAGGTGCAGGGTGATGTCGTTGGCGCTGATCAGGGTGACGTCGTCCGCATCGTCATTCACGCTGTAGATGACGGCATTGCCATCTTCCACGGTGATGTTGAGGCTGGCGGCGTTAGCGGTCTCGATGCCATCGATGGCGATGGGACGCGCCGTACCGGTGGAGGTCAGGCCCGGAGCCACGCCCTGGTTGGTGATGAGCACATTGGCCGGTGCGCCGTCGAAGAAGTATTCGACGCGAATGGTGCCAACGTTGGACTCATCCGGGTTGCCAGCGGCCTTGGGCAGCTCGTCCCAGTTGGCGTAGCCGTCGCCCTCGAAGAGGATGGTCGGGTTGACCGCACCCCAGGGCACATTGGTCAGGGTCAGGGTGTTACCCATGTTCCCCTGCAGACCGATGGTCTTGACGCCCTGGGTGTTGTCGCACATGTGGAAGTCGAGTTCTTCGGACTCATCCTCAACGCCATCGTCCATGGCGACCACGACATAGGTATCCACGCCGGAGGACTTCAGACCGGTGGCCAGCCCTTCCTCGGCAACATCGCCGGAGAGCATGACGTCGATGCGGGCGCCTTCGGCGCCGTTACCGATGACTTCCTCAACGTTGTTGAAGTCTTCAACCACCAGGCCGGTCAGGGCGCCGTCCAGATCGGAGAAGTCGATGGTGAAGCCTGCCGGATCGAGCTTGACGGTATCGGTGAACACCGCATCCTGGTCGCCCAGGATGATGAGGGTTTCAACCTGCTCGGCATCAACGCCGTCGATGGTCAGGGCCGCATCGCCCGTGGTGTCGATGATGAGGGTATCGCTGTCGTCTCCAGCGGTGGGACGCTCGAAGCCGTCGGCTGCGCGGATGATGTGGAGTTCGCCACTGAGCATCTCGGCATCAATGGTGCCGAAGCCGTCGCCCAGGATGTCGCCGTTGAAATCAGCGTTGCCGGTGTCGATCTCGGCATCGTTTTCATCGAAGCCGAGTCCGGCGTTGATGATGACAACGTTACCGTCACCCTGCACGGCATCTTCCGTCAGGTAGGTATGCAGCTCTTCAGCGGTGAGCGTCAGGGTGGCATCCTGCTTGATGCTGAAGGCCAGACGCAGATCGCTGTCCATCGAGGCCAGATCGATGATGTCGGACAGGGTGGCGTCTTCGCTCAGCTCGATGGTCAGGGTCGGGATGGTGTTGTGAGCGGCGCTGAAGGCATCAATGCCCAGTGCCTGAACCTGCGCCAGGGTCAGCAACAGACCGCCGTCCGCGCCGATGTTGAAGGCCCTGATATTACCCTCAACCTTGCGCAGATCGGCATCGGCCTCGACGGTCACGGTGAGGTTACTACCCGTGAGGACAGAGCCCTCGCCGGCGCTGAGATCTTCAGCGATGATCAGGTTGTCGCGACCGGTGTTGGTGTTGATGTTGATCCAGGCGCCTTCGGCCAGCCCAGCGAGTTCGATGACATCGTTTGCCTGCGAACCCATGATGACCACGGAGTCGAGTTCACCCTCTCCGGCCAGATGGTTGACGTTGACACGCAGACCGCCGGTGTTTGCCGAGGCGTCGATGTAGGCCTCGCCCCAAGCAAAGGTGAGATCATCTTCAATCGCCAGAAGCGCGTCGCCGGTGACGGTGAGCTGCTGGAAGTAGGTGCCGAAATCGACCTGCTCGATGATGTTGGAGCGGCCTTCGGAGTGCAGCTCAACCGCGCCCACATTGTGAGCCACCTTCAGGGTCACATGATCACCGGTGGCGGTGACATTGGCCATTTCCAGCTTGAGCGCATCGCCCTGACCACTGCTGTAGTGCAGGGTGACATTCTGGGTGAAGTTGCCTTCGAGGCGCGCGGTGGCGTTGTTGCGAATGCCGAGAATGGTCAGGTCGCCCAGTTCGTTCTCGCCGATGCCAAGGTCGCTGCCGCCCTCGGTGATGACCAGCTTCTGCAGCGAGGTGGCGCGGCTGAGGTCGAGCGCGCTGCTGGTCTCTTCATCGTTAAAGGACTCGCTGCCATAGATGTTCGGCAGATTCTGCACATTGATCTGCTCGATGTTGAGCAGTTGCAGCGGCTGGGCAAAAACGCCCTTCATGTCGACTTCCAGGAAGTCGTAACCGCGACCGGCGTCGATGTAGGCGCCATGCAGCAGCTCGGGACGGCCCGCGAAGATGACGTCGGTGCCGCCGTCGGTCAGACCCGACTCGAAGGTGCCGCCGTTGTTCTCTTCCGTGGTCAGGATGATGTCGGCCGGCTCTTCCTCATCGACAATCCGGGTGGAGAGACGGGAGGCGCCATTCTGGTCGAACACCAGGCTCTGGATGAAGTCCATGTACTCGGCAGCGATGACCGCATCGGCGGTCACGATGTCGCCCGTGGTGGTTACGAAGTCGATGACGACGTTGGCGGCGTCCTCTTCGCCCTCGCCCGGCTCGACGCCGTTGATGGTGATGCCACCGACATCGACGATGGCTTCAGGCGCGAGACCCACCTGTTCGAAGTCGACGAGATCCATCAGGAAATCAATCAGGGAATCGGCGCTGACACCCTCCCAGACCAGCTCTTCGGTGGGCGTGATGGAGACGGCGGTATCCGTCAGCGTGAAGAAGCCGTCGCCACGCGCCTCGGCATAGGGGTTGCCATAGGAGCGACCGGCCTCGTACTGGCCGTAGGTCTCCCAGTGCTGCCAGCCAGAACCCATCAGGCCCAGATCAACGGCGGCGGCCACATCGGGGTTGCTGGCCAGGTAGTACTCTTCGTTGAAGTCGTCATAGCCAGCGGGCTGCGCGTAGCTGCGATCCTCGTCCTGGCCCTTCTGGGTCCAGTGATCCCAGCCGCTGCCGTAATCGCCGCGGCGAACCGCCATGGCCACATCGGGGTTGTTGGCCAGATAGAATTCTTCGTTAAAGTCGGCGTAGCCAGCAGGCGGATTATAAGGGGTGCCGGCACGGTCCTCCTCGAACTGGCCGTTGGCGACCCAGTGGCTCCAGCCCGTGCCAACTTCGCCCAGCTGAACCGCCCTGGCGACATCGGGATTGTTGGCCAGGTAGTACTCCTCGTTGAACTCGCCGTAGCCTGCGGGCGGCGCAAAGGCCAGGCGGCCCTCGCTGGAGCCAAAATCATTCCAGTGCTGCCAGCCAGAGCCGATGAGCCCCTTCCTGACAGCAATTGCCACATCTTCATTGTTGGCAAGATAAAACTTTTCACTAAACATCAGCGTCGTCTCCGTGGAGAAGTTAGACAGGGCGGTGATCGGTTACTTCAGGATTAAGTTAGCACGCATTGAGGCAAGCGCATTGGAACTATTGCGGCTCAAGCCGGGCATGGACTGGTTGCATTGGCCATGCTACATCTGGCGTCTGCGGCAGGTCAACATTGATATGCCGCAAGAGGCCACTTTGTTGCACCGCCACAACTTTGGCGCCGAATGGTTTGCCTGCCTAGAGCGCTAGACGATATCTGGTCGATGCCTGGCGTTTTTCCGAGCCTTGCCGAACACTTGATCGTTGCCTTTTTTTGACGTTGCAAAAAAGCAAGTAAAAAGGGTTTCGCGCCAGCGCCAGGATGCCGCCTCCAGCCTCGGCTACCGTGCCTGGCGAGACTCTGCCAGCACCTTGCGCAAGGCGGCGAGCCGATCGGGCGTCTCGGCCTCGGAGGCCGGCGCGTCCGACAGGCCCAGGGTGACATAAAACTCGCAGCCCTCGGTGGGAAAGCCGAGCACCGGCTCCAGGCGCGTGAGACCTAGGGCGCGGACATCGGCGAGCATGATCGCGAAACTCGCCGGCGTGAAACGCCAGCAGTGCACATCGATATAGTCCCGGGCCGTGCCGTTCATGAGCGCCTCGACATGCTCGCGCGCCTGCCCGAAGGTGTGAATCAGCTCGAAATCGCCCTTGGCGGCGGCCCACCAGGCCACCAGTCCGCCCTTGCGGCAACTGTTGGCAAGATGGGTGAACACCTGCCCCGGCGAGGGATGCGTGCGTCGCTCGGCATGGGCATCGAGCCAGTCGCCTGTGGAGGTGGGCGCGTTGAAATAATCGAAACAGTAGCGCTTGTCGGGCACGATGAGCGAGAGCCGCCCGCCGGGCTTGAGCAACAGCTCGCACTGCTGAAAAAAGCCAATGGGATCGGGCATGTGCTCGATGACGTGGCTTGCAATGATCCAGTCGAAACAGGCCCGCTCGCCCACCAGCTCGGCAAGCGGCTCGCCGCGCCAGACGAAATCGACCTCCTCGATATTGTCGAGATTGACCCCATTGGTCATGACCTGCGAGGCATACTTCTGGCGCAGCTCCTCGGCGGAGAGGTGGTCGAGCACCTGCACCTGGTAGCCCGCCCGCTTGGGCGCGATGGGATTGTAACTCGGGCCAATCTCGAGACCGCGACCCTGGCGGTTGAGTCCACTGAGCGCCTTCTCGGCGCGCGATAGCACCTGCGTCCGTTTCCACGGATGTTGTCCGCGCCCCAGTCCCGCCACCAAGCCCCAAAACGACCTCCCGGCGCGCGGCAGCCAGCGGCCAGGCGATAAGGCCCGCTGCTCGGCATGGCCAAAACGCTCATAGTGCTCACGCCCGCTCGCAAAGTATCCCAGGCGCACCGCCTCGGCCACATCTGGGTTGGCGGCCAGATAGTCGTCTTCGTTGAAATCAGCGGGAATCATTCGGACAGGCTCCATGGAGACTTGAGACGCGGCGGCCAGGCCAGCGAGAAATCTTCGCGTTCGAGCGAGAGGTTGGGGCTGTAGGCGGGATCCTCATCGAGCACATCACCCCATTTGTCGCGCATGATGCGCACCTCTCCGGCAAAACGCTGCTGCTTTTCGGGAGTGGTTTCCAGACCGCGCGAGGCGGATTCGTGGTGGATCATTTCGGCATAGGGCGACCAAACATTACGATAACCGGCCTGGCGCACACGCAGGCAGAAATCAATATCGTTAAAGGCCACTTCGAGCGATTCGTCAAGGCCGCCAACAGCCTCGTAGAGTTCGCGACGGATCATCAGGCAGGCTGCGGTGACCGCCGAAAATTCGCGCTGCAGAACAGCATTTCCAAAATAGCCGCCCTGATGCTTGGGAAGGTGTTTGTGCGCATGACCCGCAACCCCTCCGATGCCGAGCACCACACCGCCATGCTGAAGCCGTTCGTCGGGATACCACAGGCGCGCGCCCACACAGCCGATATCCGGACGCAATGCACACGACAGCATCTCCTCGACCCAGTCGGGCGTGAGAATTTCGATGTCATTATTGAGCAGGCACACCACATCGCCGGTCAGCTCGCGCATGCCCCGGTTGTTCAGCCGCGAAAAATTAAAGGGCGCATCCTCGCGCAGGATCTTGACCCCCCAGTTCTGCAGCCGACTGAACAAGGCCAGGGTTTCCGGTTCGACACTGCCGTTGTCGACAATCAGAATTTCGAGGTTTTCGTAGGTTGAGCGATTCAGAATGGAAAAGATGCACAGCGAGAGCAGATCGGCGCGGTCTCGGGTCAGCACCAGAATGCTCACGCGCGGTCGCGACTCGGGCAGGCTGAAGCGCACGCGATTATAGTTCGGCCAATCCGGGGCCGCCGTGACCTCGGCCTTCAGGCCAAGACGGGCAAGGTGCTCGTAGACCGCGCGCCGCCCGCGCTCGGACGCATAGTGTTTTTCCTCCGGCGCCAGAGCAGTGCTGTTGGCATGTGCGCGCCAGTGATACAGAATGCGGGGAATATGCACGATCTGCTCGCGCTCCAGACACTCGCTCACACGCAGCGCCAGGTCGTAATCCTGCGCGCCCTCGAACCCTAGGCGAAAGCCCTGCAGATGATCGAGCAGCGAGCGACGATAGACCCCCAGATGGGAAATCATGTTCTGCGCCAGCAGCAACTCGTGGTTAAAGGCGCATTTGAAATACGGACTGTGCCGGCGCCCCGCCTCGCAAAGCTTATCTTCATCGGAATAAAAAAGACCCGCCTCGGGATGGGCGTCGATGGCAACGGCAACCCAAAACAGGGCGTGCTCGGGCAGGCGGTCGTCATGATCGAGCAGCGCCACAAAGTCACCCGTGGCGAGCGCGAGCGCGCTGTTCGAGGCTGCCGAGATATGCCCGTTCTCCTCACGGAACGCCGCCTTGATGCGCGGCTCCTCGGAGAGGTGACGGCGGATGAGGTCGCGCACCGCCGCATCCGTGGAGGCGTCGTCGGCAATACACAGCTCCCAGTGCGGATAGAGCTGCTCGCGCACCGAACGGATGGCCTCGTCGAGATAGCGCAGCGGCGCGTTATAGACCGGCATAACGACTGAAATACGCGGAGCCCGATTAAGCCCCTTGATGCGCTCTCGGATCTGTTCGCGCGCCGCCGCATCAAGGGTATCGTAGCGGCGAATCCATTCCTGATAATGATTGCGATCACTTGGCAGCAGGCCCTCGGCTGGCACCTCGGGGCGCTCGGCGCGCAAGCGACGCACATGATCGAGTCGCCAGCGCACACCGCGCAGCCCTTCCTCACGCAAGACCCGCCAGGCCGTCGCCAGGGTAGCGCCTGGGCCGCCACCAAAGGCCACCACATGACTGAGAAATCCTGGCGCGCGCCGCGCGGTGTTCAGTACAGCCCGCGCCCCACGCAAGGGCGCGGTCAGCCGCCAGCTCATGGATTGACGCATGGCGCTAAGCGAGGCGGCGAGGCGCTCGGCATGCGCCTCAAGCCTGTCCCGCGCCTCTTGCTGGGTCTCCAGACGGTTGAGCAGCTCGCGCTGTTCATCCGCCGCCCGAGCCAAGGCTTGGCGATGGCCCTCGCGCTCTTCAAACAGACAACGCTCAGCGTGCGCGATGCGCTCCTGGTGCAACGCCTCTTGGCGTTGGCAGTGCTCACGCTCACGTCGGGCGAGCGCGGTCAGCTCAGCGAGCGAGCGCGCATGGAGCGCACACAGCTCCAGCGGCGCGGTCGGCTGGGCAAGCGGTGGATCGGCTAGAAGCCAAGGGTTATCGGCCTGATCCAGGGCCTGCGACTGGGCGCCATGCGTCGCCAGTCTGCCCGGCTCGACCACCTCAAGCTGCCCGACCGCCCAGCGCTCGCCCAGCACGTTTTCGCCCGAAGGCGCCTTGCGGATGACGCAGAGCGAATCGAGAAAGGTGATGGAATGAATCTGCTCGATGGGAATGGCCTCGGGATCGAAGCCATGGCGCAGACCAAAGGGCGCAAGCACCTCGGCGGCGCTGAGTGTCATGCCCCAGTGATCGCGATTAAGCACATCGGCCAGCGTCTTGAGAAAGGCCATGGCCGAGTAGGGATCGTAGAGCCCGCCCTCGAACTCGCGCCAGTAGCTGCAATGCAGATCCTCGGCGATAAACAAACCGGTCTCGGTGAGCAGTCCGAGATAGTGTGCAAAGGCGCGAATGATGTCGCCCGAGCGGTGCGAGCCATCCTCGATGAGGAGATGCGCCTGCCCCACCCGCTCGCGAAGGCGTGCGACGGTCTCGGGTGCGCCGGCATCGCCCACCAGCACCTCGATGCGCGGATCGTCGAAGCGCAGCTCGGCGCAACCGGGGTCGATATCGACCCCCAGAATGCGCTGCGCGCGGGGAAAATAGCGCGCCCACAGCTCTAGCGAGCCGCCATTCTGCACGCCAATCTCGACCAGGGTGATGGGCTCCTCGCGCCAGGGCGCAAAGAGCCGATCGTATTCGCGCAGATAGAGCGCCCATTTATCGGACACCTTGCCCTGGTGTTGCGCATAGAGTTGGGCGAGCGGGTTTTCAGTCATCGCAAAGGCTCAGGCTGACATGCTTGAAGGGTACCCCCACTAGCCCCCAGCGCACCCGGCTTGAGGACACCGTGAGAATGCACAGATCATGCATCCAGTGATGTTGAACGTGGTTGTAGAGATCGCCATCAGCCACCGAGGCAAGGATGGCGTACTGGCCATTGGGGAGCATGGGCAGACGGAAAACGAATTGGGCCTCGATGGTCTGGCCGGCGCGCGCCGCGAGCGGCTGGAGTTCGGTGAAGGCCAGGGTGTTCTCGCCGAGCAGATCCTGCCCAAGCCGATCGCGCAGCAGAAAGCCCAAAATGGGGCGTTCGAGAGCGCGATGTACGCGCGCGCGAATACGCAACCGCACCCAGTCCCAACCTTCGAAGAGGGGAGAATGATCGGCGCAATCGAGTTTGCTTAGATCGACATCGACAATCTCAACCGCGCCCGTGTCCCAGCCGCTGGCACGCTCCAGATTAACGCTCGCGCGGGCCTCGGCTCCGTAGTGCAGGCAGGAGAGCGCCTCGGGCGCGAGGGCATCCTCGTCCTCGGGGAGCGCCTCGGTAGCGGACTCGGCGGCGGCAGAGGCGCGCTCGACCTCGGCCAGCTCCACCTCATCGCCATAGATCTGCTGAAGGCTGTAGCGCTGATAGGCGCGCGCCACCGCCTCGGACGGCCCCAGACGCACCAGTCGCCCGCCATCGAGCCAGAGCGCGGACTGGCAGAGGTTTTGCACCGAACCCATGTCGTGGCTCACGAAGAGCAGGGTGCCGCGTTGCTGAAAGGCGCGGATGAAGCGCATGCAGCGCTGGGTGAAGATGGCGTCGCCCACTGCGAGCGCCTCGTCGATGATGAGGATATCGGCATCGACATGGGCAATGACCGCAAAGGCGAGACGCACGTACATGCCGCTGGAGTAGGTCTTGACCGGCTGGTCGATGAAGTCGCCAATGTCGGCAAAGGCCAGGATGTCATCGAGCCGCGCCGCGATGCTGGCCTGATCGAGTCCGAGCAGACTGGCGTTGAGAAAGACGTTCTCGCGCCCGGTGAACTCGGGGTTGAAGCCCGAGCCGAGTTCGAGGAGCGCGGCGATGCGCCCCTGGGTGCGCACCTCGCCAAGGGTGGGCGTGAGGGTGGCGCAGATGAGCTGCAGCAGGGTGGACTTGCCCGAGCCGTTGCGCCCGATGATGCCGAGGGTCTCGCCGCGACGCACCTCGAAGTCGAGATCGCGCAGCGCCCAGAACTCGCGAAAATAGTCGTGCCGCCCGCCCAGCCGCCGCCCGAGCACGGGGCGGAGAAATTGCTTGAGGCGGTCGCGCGGCGAGTCGTAAATCTCGTAGCGCTTGCCGAGCCCCCGGGCGCTGATGACGATATCGTCAGAGCACATCGGCAAAGCCCCTGCGCGTGCGTTGAAACCAAGCATAGCCCAGCCAGGCGACCAGGGCCGCGACACTCAGATTGAGCACGTAGGACGGCCACTCGGGCGCCTGCCCCCAAAAGAGCACCGCGCGCGTTTGCTCGATGGTGGGCGCCAGTGGATTGAACAACAGCAGAACACGATAGGGCTCAGGGATGGCCGTGAGCGGATAGAAAATGGGCGAGAGAAACAGCAGCACCGTGGTAAGAATGACGACCACCTGCGCCACATCGCGCAAAAAGACCCCAAGCGAGGCAAGCAGCCAGGATAGCCCCAGGCTGAACAGCAGCAGCGGCAGAACGGTGAGGGGCAACAGCACCAGGCTCGGGTGCGGCCAGCCGAAAAAGAGCACATAGGCTAGCAACCAGACGCCAAGACTGACTATGGCGTGAAAAAGCGCCGCGCCTAGGGCGATGGGGACGAGAATCTCGAGCGGAAAGACCACCTTCTTGACATAGTTGACATGGCGCAGCACCAGCGTAGGGGCCTGGTTCACACACTCGGCGAAGAGATTGAATAGGATCAGCCCCAGAAAGAGCAGCATGGCGAATTCGGTGCGCGTGCCGCTGCCCGCCCAGCGCGCCTCGAAGATGACGGTGAAGACAAAGGTATAAACCCCGAGCATGAGCAAGGGGTTGAAGAGTGACCAGAGAATTCCAAGCACCGAGCCGCGATAGCGCCCGAGCACCTCGCGTCGCACCAGCCTAAGCAGCAGTGCGCGATGTTGCCACAGGCTGAGGAGCGGGCTCCAGGGTGCGATGGAGGAAGGCATTGACGTCATGCGCACTCGCCTCCCCTCGCCATGAGCAGAATCAGGCCATAGCTGGGCAATTGTCGCGCAACTAGCGCCAGACAGCCACGCGAGTAGAGGCGCGGCGCGAAGCGGCACGACATCAGACGCTTCCTTCCATATGCAAAAACTGTTATCGACAAATAGTCGATTAGTATCCCACCCACCCCTTTATAAGTTCAACTGTCGTTCAGCGCACTCCAGCCTGGTTCGGCAAGCGCGTCCCGGACGTGCTTCCTCAGCCTCCAGTCAGCAGCGCAGCGCGCAGCCCGTCGCGCACGGCAATGGCCTCGGGGTTGCGGCAGGTGGTGTCGGTGGTGAGGCGGTTCTTGCAGTA
>JAFGTZ010000126.1 GCA_016938795.1 Chromatiaceae bacterium
CAGATCTATCTGCGCGCGCCGGATCCGGCGCTGGCCGAACGCTATCTGGCCGCCACCCACGCCAGCATTGGCGACTACAGCCAGCTCATCGGCCCCTACCCCTTCGCCAAGTTCGCCCTGGTCGAAAATCTCTGGGAGAGCGGCTATGGCATGCCCTCCTTTACCCTGCTCGGCCCCCGCGTCATCCGCCTGCCCTTCATTCTCAAAACCTCCTATCCGCACGAGATTCTGCACAACTGGTGGGGCAATGGCGTCTATGTGGACTACGCGCAGGGCAACTGGAGCGAGGGACTGACCACCTATCTCGCCGACTATCGCACGAGCGAACGCGCCGGGCGGGGCGCTGCGCACCGGCGCGACATGCTGCGCCGCTACGCCGATTATGTCAGCACCGGCGCGGACTTTCCGCTCAAGGACTTCCGCGCCCGTCATGGCGCGCCCTCGCAGTCGGTTGGCTACGACAAGGGCGCCATGGTCTTTCACATGCTGCGCCGCCGGCTCGGCGACGCGGCCTTCATCGCCGGTCTGCGCCGCTTTTATGCCGACTGGCAATTCCGGGTCGCCGGCTTCGCCGAGCTGCGCCAGTCGTTCGAGCAGGCGAGCGGCGAGGATCTGGGCGACTTCTTCAGCGCCTGGACCGAGCGCCCCGGCGCGCCCCGGCTCGCGCTGGGCGAGCCCAGGCTCGAAAGCACCGAGGACGGCTATCGGCTCAGCGTGCGTCTCGATCAGATCCAGAACGAGCCGCCCTTCCCCATCGAGATTCCGCTGGTCATCCACGACGCATCGGGCGCGGCGCGGCGCATCTGGATCCCCAACCGCGAGCGCTCCGTGGTGCTCGATGTCAGTCTGGAGTCCAAACCCCTGCGTCTCGCGCTCGATCCCGCCTTCGATGTCTTCCGCCACCTGGAGCCGGGCGAGACACCCCTGGTGCTGAGCGCCCTCTTCGGCGCCGACCGCGGGCTCCTGGTCCTTCCCACCGAGGCCGCGCCCGAGGAAGGCGCAGCCTATCGCCAGCTCGCCGAGCACTGGCGGCGCGGACGACCGGGCTGGAGCATCCGGCTCGATCGCGATCTCAAGCGGCTGCCCGAGGATCGACCCATCTGGCTGCTGGGCTGGAACAACCGCCATCGCACGGCCGTGCTCGACGGCGCCGAGGATTTCAGTCTGGATGACAGCCGGCTGCGGCTGCGCGAGGGCGACAGCGGGCAGTGGATCGAATCCAGTCTGGACGCCAGCAGCAGCCTGGTGCTGAGCCGCGCGCGCAAGGGCCAGGCGCTCGCCTGGCTTGGCGCGCGCAACAGCGCGGCGCTGCCTGCGCTCGCGCGCAAGCTGCCACACTATGGCAACAGCAGTTATCTGCTCTTCGAGGGAGCCGAGGCGCACAACCGCCTCAAGGGCCAGTGGCCCAGCGGCGAGAGCGCCCTGGTACACTGGCTCGGCACACGCCAA
>JAFGTZ010000127.1 GCA_016938795.1 Chromatiaceae bacterium
CTGATGGAGGTGGGCAGCGGCTTGCCGCGCAGCCGGGCGCCGAGGATATGGAGCGCCAGCTTCAGTGTGCCGAGCGGCAGGCGGCGCCAGGTCATGAACCAGCGGTAGCCGTCCGAGGCGCGGATCGGCAGACAGACCAGCACAAAGCCGATGAGCCCGGCATGGGCCAGAACGAGCGCGTTGAGTGCCAGCGAGCTTGCACTGTCGCGCAGACTGATCCAGATCAGGGCGCCCGCTGCCACCAGCACCAGACGAAAGAGCAGATTCGCGCCCCAGGTCCAGAGCTTGGCCCTGCGGTTGAAGTCGCGGATGGCGGATTTGTCGATGAAAAAGCGTGGAATGATGCCAAAGCGCAGGCGGATGCCGAAGGCCCGTGCCTCGCCGCCAAAGTGCGCGATCAGGGTGCCCTGAACCAGACAGCGCAGCAGATTGATGAGCAGCAGGCTGAAGAGCAGGCGACCGAAGTAGGAGGTTGAGGTTCCGAGCCAGGCTAGATCCTGGTGCATGAGCGCCTGATTGTCGAACAGGGTATAGAGCGCCAGCGGCACCAGTCCGATGAGACTGAGGGAGAGCAGCAGGAACAGGAGACGCACGGGCGCCAGCGCGCGGGCCAGGGCGGCGAAGACGGGCGCGGGATTGATGAGCGTCCAGCGCTCGTCGCCGCGGGCCTCGTCGTCATCCAAGGTTTCGTCCGGGTGCGCGCCCTCGCGCCCGCTTGTCTGCGCCGCGCGCCCACGCGGTCGAGCGGACTGCGCCGGCTCCGTGGCGTACTCGATCAGGCCGCTCGCCAGCGCCTCGTCACGAAAGCGCGCGACCTCCTCGGACGACAGACTGGTGCCAAAGCGGGCGTTGAAATCGGCGGCAATCCGGGGGCAGTCGCGCGCGCCGTCGAAGGCGCGAAAGAGCGCCAGGGTTTGACGGTCGAACTGGTAGCGCGCGCCGTTGCGTGGATCCTCGATTTCGACCAGATCGGGGTCGGCAAGGTCCGACTGGATGCGCAGATCCGGGCGAAAGCGCGCCGGGTTCTCGGAGGTGCCTTGGGATGCCTGTGCGGACATAAGGCGCGCGGCCTCAGCGATAGCCCAGGCGATGGGCGAGCGCGCTGACATCCTCGATCAGGGTCGCGGTGGGCGCAAGCTGGCAGCCGGCGGCGGCAAGGCGCTCGGACTCCTCGTCGGTGATCCAATCGAACGACTGGCGCGCGAAAAAATCGCTGAGCGAGGGCTCGCGCACCCGTCCCGGACGCAGCACCGGATCGCGCATGAAATTGCCGTCGTTGCCGCCGTGCGCAGGCGCCGGGCCTCGGTAGGCGTAGGGCGAGCACTCGGGATGTTTCATGGCCTCGATGGCAGCCGCATCGGTCCGCAGACCCAGCCATTCAGCGATCTGTGGTAGGTAGCGCTCGGGATCGGAGAGCACATCCTCGCCCTTGACCATGAGCGACTGGCCGGGCGGCAGGCGCTGGGTGAACTCCAGGATGTTGCGGTGGAAGCGGTACCAGGAGAGCAGGCTGTCGAAGGCGCGGCGCTTTTCGGTCCGCGCGCGCTGATCGAGAAAGAGATCCATGGAGCGCCGGGTCGAGACTGGATGGCGGGTCAGATGGAGAAAATGTGCTGTGGGATAAAAGGTCCAGGCACGCTCCAGGCCCAGCGGCTTAAGCGCGGTGATGGGGCTTTTTTCCATGCCGATGCGTGGCGCGACCCGCTCGCGCAGATGGTCCATCATGTCCTTAGTGGTCCAGTGCCGCCGTTCGGCGAGCCAGCCAATGGCGCGCGTGATGGTGGCGGTGGTCTGCACCCCGAACTCCAGCTCGGCGATGGCGCGCAGCAGGCCGGGCGGACCGAAGTGGTTGCCGGCGCGGTATTCGCGATCGAGCACCTCCTGCACGCTGTCGCCGATGAAGAGATGCAGCTCGGGGAAGCCGTAGAGCTCGGGATGTTGCCCGATCATGGTCGAGACCACCGAGGAGAAGGAGCGCGGTGGTGAGAGCAGAATGAGAAAGCGCGCGTTCGGCATGGGATCGGGTCGCGCCTGGAGATCAGTCATGGCAGTCCAGCAGATAGCGCCACACCGGCTCGAACACCGGGGTGCCGTCGAGACGCAGCGGCGTGATCCGATCCTGAACCACGCAGCCATGAAACTTGTCGCGGCGCACCTGCGCGATGTCGCTCACCAGACGTTGCGCCCCGCCATAGGGCGGCTGGTGGTCCTCAACGGAGACGAGCGGACGCCGATCGAGCCCGAGCAGCTCCCAGCAGCGCTGGATGCGCTCGAAGCCCTGATCGGCGCGGTGCACGAAGCCGAAGTAGCGCTCGGGCGGCGTCGCGCCTGGGGCGCTGAGCCAGCGCGCATGGGCGTGCAGGGCTCGCGCATAGTCCACGGGTGCGGCCAGCATCATGACCCGCGCGACCTTATGGCGCTTGCCGAGGATGGCGGCATGGCCGCCGCCCTGGGAGTGGCCGGCAACGACCACGGATGGCCAGTCGATGCCCCCGGCGGGGGTGATGAAGCGCTCCCAGCCCTGATCGGGCGCCGTGCGTGCGCGCTCAGCGAGCAGGGCGTGCAGGCGGTGTTCGATGGAGTTGGCGGGGTCGATGCGCACCAGCCCCGAGCGGTCACCGCCGTCGAGCACATCGAGCCGCACCTTGCCGTGGCAGTCCGGGTCCGGGCTGTCCTGACAGAGACCGCCAACCGTCCAGGAATTGGGATAGCTCAGATTGATGGCGTGATAGCCCAGCCGTGCGGCAAGCTGCGTGATGAGCTGCTGGCGCGCCGGAGTGCCGAAAGAGCCGCAGAGAAAGAGAAACAGCCGGCCACGCGCGGGGATGTCCGGATCGCGGGCAACCAGATGCGGCTCAAGCCAGCCCTGGATGGCGGCATCGGTCGCCTCGGGCGCCACCTCGACACAGCCGGTTGTGGCGGCAAGGCTGCCTGGGGCTTGGGGGCGCGCCGGGCGCGCGCGCCGGGCGGGACGTCCAAAGGGTCGCATGGCCATCAGCTCGCCGCTCCTTGCTCAAGATCCAGGCGCCAGAGGCGTATCGCCTGGTTGGGGTCGCTCTCGGCGGTGTCGAGGATCAGCACGGCCTGGCGCGCTCCACAGGCGATCATGCGGCAGCGCCTGACCTCCTGAATCTGCTCCAGGCCCTGCTGGGCGAGCGCCTCCCAGTCTTCGCCGTCGCGCGACCGCCATAGCCGCAGGCCCTCTTCGTCGGTAGCGCCAAGGATCAGCTGGCCGTCCTGGGCATGCAGCAGCCGCCACTCGCGCTGTCGCACACCGAGCCCCGGACCGAGCGCGCTGAGCGGCAGCTTCAGACCCTGGGGCGAGACCCGGGGCACGCCGGCGAGCAGCTCCCAGTTGCCGTCCGCCTCCAGGCGCAGCAGCTCGAAGCCCTGATAGTCGAAAAAGGCCGATTCGGGGCGGCGCTGCTCGGGTGCGGCGCCGGCCGCCAGATAGAGCGTCTCGCCCTGGGGGCAGAGGGCGAAGACCTCGCGGTTGTGCAGATAGCGCTCGGCGCCGCGTTCGAGCAGGCAATGCCAGCCCGAGTCGGGCGTCTCCAGCGCGGTGGCCCAGAGACTGAAGCCGGATTTGGCATCGGCCACGGCGAGCAGCAGCCGCTCGCCCTGAATGGCGGCCTGGGTGACGCCTTGGGCCAGCTCCGGGGCGAGGCTGCCGAGCCAGTCGCGCGGCGTCGAGGCTGTCGGATCAAGATCGAGGAGTTGCGCAATACGCCAGGGTTTTTGCGGATCGCGCCGCATGCCAATCAGGCCCGAGGGTGCGCTCAGCAGGGCATCGCAGGCCAGTTGCGCGACGAGCGCGCCGGAGACCTGGAGGCCGCCAAGGCGAGGCTGGGCCAGCGGATCGCCAGCCGTCTCTTGCGAGAACAGCCAGCGTCCGCGCGGCGTCGAGGCCTCCAGAAGGAGGCGCGCGCCCGCAGCGTCGTGGCTGAGTCGGCAGCCTGGCTGGGGGCTGGCGCCGGCAAGCGGACAGGGATCGAGGCTGGTGTCGAGCAGCTGGTGCCAGCATCCGCTTGTCATCTCGAAGGCATCGAGCCACAGCCGATCCTGGCCCGCTGGATCATGGTGGAGCCGGGCCAGATAGAGCCAGCCCTCGCGTCCGAACAGGGCCAGCGACTCCTGGGCCAGAGACTCCTGAGCCAGATCCGGGCGGGGCAGGGCAAGGCTGGGTGTGATGTCGGATAGCGTCATGGGCGTGTGTGTCAGTGGTAGCCGAGGCGCTGCGCCAGGGCGCTGACCTCAGCGGCGATTGTCTCGGAATCCATGGGTTGCAGGCCGGCGGCGGCCAGCAGTTCCACGCCGGGCTCGGCGATCCAGTCGATTGGGGTGTCGCGCAGCAACCCGGCCAGGCTTGGCTCGCGCACCCGCCCCGCGCGCAGCTGCGGGCTGCGCATGAACTTGCCGTCGTTGCCGCCGCGCGCCGGCATGGGGCCAACGCAGGCGTAGGGCGAGCGCTCGGGGTGCTTCATCTCCTCGATAGCCGCTGTGTCGGTGCGCACGCCGAGCCACTCGGCGAGCTGCGGCAGGTAGCGGTCCGGCTCGGAGAGCAGATCCTCACCCTTGATGCGCAACACCTGGCCCTCGGGCAGTCGGGCGGTGAATTCGAGGATGTTGCGGTGCATGCGGTACCACAGCAGAAGGTGGTCGAATTCAAGGCTGGCCTGGGCATGATGGCGGCTGCGCAAGCGCTTGCGCTCGCTGAAGAATTCGCCCATCGACTGACGGGTGGCGACCGGGTGGCGCGTCAGGTGCAGATAGCGCGCCCTGGGGTAGCAGCCATGGGCGATGGCGAGAAACTCGGCATCCATGCAGGTGATGGGGCTCTTTTCGATGGCGATGCGCGGCGCTACGCGCTCGAACAGATGATCGAGCAGCGCCTTGATGGTCCAGTCGCGCCGCGCATGCAGCCAGAGGCCCGCGCGCAGCACGCCGCTGGTGGTCTGGCGGCCTTCGTGCAGCTCGGCGAGGGCGCGCAGCAAACCGGGCGATCCGCTGTAATTCTCTTTTTTCGATTCGCGGTCGAGAAAATCGCCCACCGTCTGGGTGACGAAGAGATGCAGCTCGGGGAAACAGTAGAGCTCGGGATGCTGCCCGATCATGGTCGAGACCACCGAGGAGAAGGAGCGCGGCGGCGAGAGGATGATGAGTGGATCGGGAATCATGGGTTGGCCGGGATGCGGTCGCTTACTCGGGCTGGACCCGCTCGGCGGCGCGGATGGCGACGATCAGGCTGTCGAGTTCGCGCTGGGTCTCGGCCGCCAGGGTATTGAGCAGACGCAGACGGTATTCGGTTTTGTGGCGCAGCGCGCGCAGCTCGTCGAGGCTCGATGCGCTGGGCGTGAAATCGGCATCGACGCCCGCGAGCCATTCGGCAAAGTCTTCGCGCAGACGCGGCAGCTCCTCGATCAGGGCCGCATAGGCACCGGGCGTGGGCGCTCCCTCGGTGATGAGGGCAAGCTCATCGCCCTCGCTCGGGCCGCGCCGTTGCAGTCGGCGCTGGCGACGCAGCTCCATCAGATCGCTCTTGTCGAGCGCACGCCCCTCATCGGACTCCTCAGGCTTGGGCAGGGGGCGCAGAAAGGTGGCGAGCATCCCCAGGCCATCGACATCCGTGAACTCGCCCTGGCGCTCCTCGCCGAAGGCTGAGCGCAGGCGTTCGAGGAGGCGGGCGTTGCGGGTCGGGCGCGAGCTGTCCGGGTTGGTCATGACGATAAGCGTTGTGCGACAGGGCGGCTTGGGTGATTGTCTTGTCTCGCATCAGGGCGCGAGGCGTTAGCGATGACGCATCTTAGCATCTTGGCGTGCGACTGCCCGCACTGAAGGAGGCTGGGAGCTGAGATCCAGAACGAGAGGTGCGCGGGCAACTCCTGATGCAGATTTTGGTGCGCCACAGCATTTCCAATGCTTACGATTTACATAATTAAGAAAGCCAATAGATCATGATTTCGTAAACTTCGCACAACCCTTCGCGACTCAAGCAACGCAATCAATCCCTGGGAGCGCTCGCCGGCTCACCCCGCCGGACGGACGCCCGCGTTGCGCATGACATCCTCCACCCCGGATGTCCTGTCCCGGAACCCCTGTCTCCGTCCTGACTCCGGAACGTCAAAGCTGAATGATGGTAACCCTGCTAACCGCTGTTGGCTTCATGGCCGCGCTTGGCCTGCTCCTGGCGTTGGTGTTGGTGCTGGCCAACCAACGGCTCTACGTCTATGAAGACCCGCGCATCGACCAGGTCGAGGATCTGCTGCCGAAGGCCAATTGTGGCGCCTGTGGCGAGGCCGGATGTCGCACCTTTGCCGAGCTGCTGGTGAAGGGCGAGGTGGAGCCGGGCAAATGCACGGTCAATGCCAAGGCCACCAATCAGCGCATTGCCGATTTCCTGGGTGTGGCGCTCGGTTCGGGCGAGCGCCGGGTGGCGCGTCTGGCCTGCGCGGGCGGCGCTCATGTGGCGCGCCAGCGCGCACGCTACGCGGGGCTGGCCTCTTGTCGGGCGGCGGCCCTGGTCTCGGGTGGCGGCAAGGGCTGCGCCTGGGGCTGTCTGGGGCTTGGTGATTGCGTTGCGGTCTGCACCTTCGGCGCCCTGAGTCTGGATGCGCATGGACTGCCGGTGGTGGACGAGTCGCGCTGCACCGCCTGCGGCGATTGCGTGGATGTGTGCCCCAAGGATCTCTTCAGCCTGCATCCGCTCAGCCACCGCCTCTGGGTGGCCTGCAAGAGCCGCGACGCGGGCGATGAGGCCGAGCATGAATGCGAGGTGGTATGCACCGCCTGCGGGCGCTGTGCGCAGGACTCGCCCGAGGGACTCATCCGCATCGAGAACAATCTGGCGGTCATCGACTACAGCCGCAATGCCCTGGCCTCGACCGTCGCCATCGAGCGCTGCCCGACCGGCGCCATCGTCTGGCTGGAACCCGACGGGCGGGTGCTCAAGGGGCGCGATGCGCGCCGCGTGGTGCGCAAGGGCGCCCTGCCCATCGCCTGAGGTTCGCAACCCGATCTTGGCTGAACGCCGATGCCACACGGCCGGCGGCGCCTCTCGGATCACACTTTTTCTAGAGAAAAGGCCCATGTTCGCAAAGAAAGACGACAAGACATTCAAATATCCTGGCACCCGTATGGCGATGGACGGCAACACGGCCGTGATCATGTGCGAGCGCGAGGCGTCTGACGCGGCTGGCGCCTATCCCATCACGCCCTCTACCCAGATGGGCGAGTACTGGGCCGAGGAGGTCGCCAACGGCCATCTGAATGTCTCTGGCCAGCCGCTCATCTTCGTTGAGCCCGAGTCCGAGCACGCCGCCGCCGCCGTGACCGCTGGCATGTCCATGACCGGATTGCGCGCGGTGAACTTCTCCTCGGCCCAGGGCGTGGCCTTCATGCACGAATCGCTCTACTCGGCGGTTGGCAAGCGTCTGCCCTATGTGCTGAACATCGGCTCGCGCGCCATTACCAAGTCGAGTCTGAACGTGCACTGCGCGCACGATGATTATCACTGCATCGATGACACCGGCTTCTTTCAGGTTTTCGCCAAGAATGCCCAGGAAGCCGCCGATCTCAACCTCATCGCGCGCAAGATTGCCGAGCTGAGCCTGACCCCGGCGGCCGTGGGGCAGGACGGCTTTCTCACCACCCATCTGATCGAGCCGCTGCAGGTGCCCGAGCGCGCCCTGGTCGAGGAGTTCTGCGGTCGCCCTGATGACATCATCGAGTGCCCGACCCCGGCGCAGCGTCTGGTCTATGGCCCGACACGCCGGCGCGTGCCCCTGGTGTGGGATGTCGATCACCCGGTCGCCTCGGGCACGGTGCAGAATCAGGACGCCTACATGCAGGCGGTGGCCGCGCAGCGTCCCTATTTCTTCGACCACATCGCCGCCCTGGCCGATCAGTGCATGGAGGAATACTTCAGCCTGACCGGGCGGCGCTACCAGCGCGTGGGCGGCTACCGTCTGGAGGATGCCGACTATGTCCTCGTCGGACAGGGCAGCATGGTGGTGCAGGCCGAGGCGGTGGCTGATTATCTGCGCGAGCGTCGCGGGCTCAAGGTGGGCGTGGTCAATCTCACCATGTTCCGTCCCTTCCCGGGCGAGGTGCTCGCGCGCCTCTTGCAGGGCAAGAAGGGTGTGGCGGTGCTGGAGCGCACCGACCAGCCGCTCGCCGAGGATCTGCCCATCATGCGCGAGACGCGCGCCGCGCTCGCCAAATCGCTCGAAAATGCCATGGTGGCCAAGAGCGAGGCGCTCCCGCATCCCGACTATCCGGTCTATGCGGCAGGCCAGATGCCGCGTCTCTACTCGGGCTGCTATGGTCTGGGTTCGCGCGATCTCCAGCCCGAGGGCCTCATTGCCGCCGTCGAGAACATGCTCCCCGGTGGCAAGGGACGCGCCTTCTTCTATCTCTCGGTGGATTTTCTGCGCGAGCCGCTCGATCCCAAGGACGAGATTCGCATCCAGCAGTTGCGCGACGCCTATCCGGGCATCGGCGAGCTGGCGCTGCGCGGCAGCGAGAACCCCAACCTCCTGCCCAAGGGCGCCATCACGGTGCGCATGCACTCGGTGGGCGGCTGGGGCGCGGTGACCACCGGCAAGAACCTGGCCATGACGCTCTACGAGCTGCTCGGCTACGACATCCGCGCCAACCCCAAATATGGCTCGGAAAAGAAGGGTCAGCCGACCACCTATTTCCTCTCGGCCGCGCCCGAGCCGATTCGCCTCAACTGCGAATACACCTATGTGGACGTGGTGCTGAGCCCCGACCCCAACGTCTTCACCCACTCCAATCCGCTTGCCGGACTCGACCGGGGCGGGCGCTTCATCATCCAGTCGAGCCTGGAGAATCCCGAGCAGGTGTGGGCGAGCTTCCCGCCGGCGGCGCGCAAGTTCATCGTTGATCACGAGATTCGCGTCTACTACATCGACGGCTTCAAGATCGCGCGCGAGGAGGCGAGCAACCCCGAGTTGCAGTTCCGTATGCAGGGCAACGCCTTCCAGGGGGCCTTTTTTGCCGCCTCGCCGCTCATGGAGCGCTCGGGACTCGACGAGAACGGGCTCTTTGCCGCCATCGAGGAGCAGTTGCGCTCCAAGTTCGGCGCCAAGGGCGAGCGCGTGGTGCAGGACAATCTGCGCATCGTGCGGCGCGGCTTCGATGAGATTGTGGAAATTCTCGACAAGCCCCTGGTTGCGGGCCAGCTCCTCACGCGCAAGGAGCCGGGCCTGCCGGTCATGCTCAAGACCCTGCCCGAGGGCGATGGCGGACTTGCCGACGTACACCGCTTCTGGGAGCAGACCGGTGCCTTCTATGCCAGCGGGCGCGGCAGCGACAACCTGGCCGATCCGCACATGGCGCTCTCGCTCATGCCGGCGGCCTCGGGCGTCTACCGCGACATGACCCAGATCCGCTTCGAGTATCCCAAGTACGTCCCCGAGAACTGCACCGCCTGCGGCAACTGCTACGCGGTCTGTCCCGACAGCGCCATTCCGGGGCTGGTCAATTCCATCTCGGATGTCTTTGCCGCCGCCATCACCCGCGTCGAGCGGGGCATGCCCACCCAGTATCTGCGCCGCGAGACGCGCGGCGTCGAGAAGCGTCTGCGTGCGCTCATCACCCAGACGGGCGAGTCTGCCGACCTGCGCGCGCTCATGGATCAGGCGATTCTCGAAACCCTGGCCGAATTCAGCGGCGAGCCCGAGCAGAAGGCCGTGATGGAGAAGGAATTCGGCCTCATGATGCAGGCCCTGGCGGATGTTCAGTTCGCCATCACCAAGCCCTACTGGACGCAGCGCGAGAAGCAGCAGAAGGGCAGCGGGGGGCTGTTCAGCATCACCGTCAACCCCTACACCTGCAAGGGCTGCATGGAGTGTGTCGAGGTGTGCAAGGACGGCGCCCTGGTGGCCGCCCCGCAGACCACCGAGACCATCGCCGAGATGCGCGCGCGCTGGGAGATGTGGCTCGATCTGCCGAACACCGACCCGGATTTCATCCGCATCGACGATCTCGACGACAAGGTGGGCGCGCTCGACACCCTGCTGCTCGACAAGTCGAACTATCAGTCCATGGTCTCGGGTGACGGCTCCTGCATGGGCTGCGGTGAGAAGACCGTGCTGCATCTGTTCACCGCCACGGTGACTGCGCTCATGCAGGGACGGGTGAAGCGCCATCTCGCCGAGATTGACGACCTCATCGCGCGTCTGGAAACCCATGTGCGCCTGAAGCTCGCCGAGGGCATGGATCTGAGCGATCCGGCGGCCATCGCGCGCGCGCTCGACGGCAAGGGCGACTCCGACCTGACGCTCTCGGCGCTCTCGGGCGAACTGGAGAGCCGCGCCAGCCGTCCGGTTGATCAGGAGTGGCTGAAGTGGGTGAGCGGGCTCCTGGCCAGCCTGCGCGATCTGCGCGCCTGCTACACCAGCGCCCAGCCGCGCTCCACCATGGGTATTGTCAACGCCACCGGCTGTAGCTCGGTGTGGGGCGCGACCTTCCCCTACAGCCCCTATCCCTTCCCCTGGTCGAACCATCTCTTCCAGGACTCGCCGTCCATGGCGCTGGGGCTCTTCGAGGGCCACATGCGCAAGATGGCCGAGGGCTTCAAGGCCATCCGTCAGGCGCGGCTGGAGCTGGAGGGGCGCTTCAACCCGGCCGATCCGAGCTGCAACCTGACCTATTTCGGCTGGAAGGATTTTAGCGAGGAGGAATGGCGTCTCTGTCCGCCGGTGGTGGCGGTCGGCGGCGACGGGGCCATGTACGACATCGGCTTCCAGAACCTCTCGCGCGCGCTCATGTCGGGCCATCCGGTGAAGATTCTGGTGCTCGACACCCAGACCTATTCCAACACCGGCGGTCAGTCCTGCACCTCGGGCTTTGTCGGTCAGGTGGCCGACATGGCGCCCTACGGCAAGCAGTGGAAGGGCAAGACCGAGATCCGCAAGGAGATGGGCCTCATTGGCATGGCGCACCGCACCAGCTTTGTGCTTTCCAGCTCGGCCTCGCATCTGACGCATCTGCTGGAGGGCTATATCGACGGTCTCAACTCGCGCCGTCCCGCGCTCTTCAACGTCTATGCCTGCTGTCAGCCCGAGCACGGCATTGGCGATGACATGTCGAATCGCCAAAGCCGCATGGCGGTCGAATCGCGCGCCTATCCGCTGTTCCGCTACGACCCCGACGCCGGCACCAGCTTCGAGGAGTGCTGCTCGATCGAGGGCAACCCGCATCTCGATCGCGACTGGATCAGCTGGACGCTCGACTATGTGGACGAGCACGGCGAGCCGGCCCAGCTGGAGGTGCCGCTCACCTTTGCCGACTTCGCCATGACCGAGGGCCGCTTCCGCAAGCACTTCCGCAAGGCGCCGCCCGAGACCTGGAACGATGCCATGGTGCCGGTGCATGAGTTCCTCGAACTCGCCGAGGACGAGCGCGAGGGCCGCTTCCCCTACGTCTGGGGCGTGGATGCCAAGAACCGTCTGATGCGCGTGCTGGTGGCCGAGGAGCTGGTGCGAAGCTGCGAGGAACGACGCGACTTCTGGCGTCAGTTGCGCGGCCTCTGCGGCGAACTCAACAAGGTGGATCTGGAGCAGGTGCGCCAGGAGGCCAAGGCCGAGATGGCCCAGAAGCTGAGCAGCAGCCTGCTGGCGCTCGCCGGCAGCGAGGGCGGTTTTGCCGCCGCGCTGAGCGGCTCGGGCAACGGCAATGGCCAAGGGCTGAATGGCTCCAATGGCGTCAATGGCTCGGCGGGGGCGAGCGCCGACTGGGAGGCGGTCTGGGTGGAAACGCCCGAGTGCACCGCCTGTGACGAGTGCGTGCGCATCAACCCGGCCATCTTCCGCTACAACGCCAACAAGCAGGTCGAGATCGCCGATCCCAAGGCCGGCCCCTACAAGGACATCGTCAAGGCCGCCGAGAAATGCGCCGCCGGCTGCATCCATCCCGGCACACCCTGGAATCCGTCCGAGCCGGGCGTGGACAAGCTGGTGCAGCGCGCCGCGCGCTTTCAGTAGCGAACAGCCGCCAGCCTCCAGCCACTAGCCTACCAGCTGCTGGGAGTTGCTGAAGGCAGACGGCTGGCGGCTGAAAGCTGGAGGCAATGAAACCGAGGATGCGATCCATGGCGCTTTTGAGCAGTCTTTTTCAATCAGGCAGCAGCAAGACCTTTGCCCACGGGATCTATCCCGTCGAGCACAAGGAGCTGACCGCAGACAAGCCGGTGCGCCGTCTGCCCTTCGCGCCCGAGCTGATCATTCCGCTCGCCCAGCACAAGGGCGCGCCCGCCGTGCCCTTGGTGCGACCGGGGCAGGAGGTGGTGCGCGGCGAGCCCATCGCGCGCGCCGAGGGTTTTGTGTCGGTGCCCATGCACGCGCCGGCCACCGGCGTCATCCGCTCTATCGAGCAGGCGCCAACCGCCGAGGGCCCCAAGGCCGAGGCCCTGGTGCTGCGGGTTTACGAGGCGGCGAGCCAGCAGGTGCTCTACGGCGCCGAGTGCGATCCGCTCGCGCTCGCGCCCGAGGCCATTGTGCGCGCGGTGCAGGAGGCGGGCCTGGTGGGGCTCGGCGGCGCGGCCTTCCCCAGTCATGTCAAGCTCGTGGCGCCCAAGGGCCGCGTGATCGAGACGCTGCTGGTCAACGGCTGCGAGTGCGAGCCCTATCTCACCTGCGATCATCGCATCATGTTGGAGCAGCACACGACGCTGATGCGCGGCATCCACATTGCCTTGCACGCCACCGGGGCCCGGCGCGCCATCATCGGCGTCGAGGACAACAAGCTCGACGCTTTGCGCCATCTGCGCGCCCATCTGCCGAGCGATGGCCGCATCAGCGCCGAGGCGGTGCGCTCGAAGTATCCCCAGGGCGCCGAGAAGATGCTCATCAAGGCATTGCTCGGGCGCGAGGTGCCGGTTGGGGGGCTGCCCGCCGACATCGGGGTCGCGGTCTATAACGTGGGCACCCTCGCGCAGATGGGCGAGCTGCTGCCAAAGGGGCAGGGGCTCATCGAGCGGGTGGTGACGGTCAGCGGTCCGGGCGTCGAGCGTCCCGGCAATTTTCTGGTGCCCATCGGCACCCCGGTGCGCTTTCTGCTCGATCAGGTCGGGCTCAAGGAGACGGCGGGCGAGGTCATTCTCGGCGGTCCCATGATGGGCATGGCGGTCGCCTCGCTCGATGTGCCAGTCACCAAGGCGGTCTCGGGCGTGGTGGTGCTGGAGCGCGAGGATCAGGATCTGGCCGCGCGCCACATCTATCCCTGCATCAAGTGCGGCGACTGTCTGCGCGCCTGCCCGGTGTCGCTCAATCCCTCGCTGCTCGGCGAGCTGGCCGCCGCGCGTCAGTACCAGACCATGGCCGCCGAGCATCATCTCGATCAGTGCTTCGAGTGCGGCTGCTGCGCCTATGTCTGCCCCTCGAACATTCCGCTCACCCAGTATTTCCGCATCGCCAAGGCGATCAACCGCGACATCCAGCGGCGCAAAGAACACTAAATCCCATGTCAAAACCCATTGAAATCCGCACCTCGCCCCATCTCAAGCGGGTGATGTCCGTTGACCGGATCATGCGCGGCGTGGTCTTCGCCCTGCTGCCCATCGCGGCCTTCGCGGTCTGGCAGTTCGGGCTGAGCGCGCTGCTGCTGCTTGTCACCACCACGGGCGTGGCCATGGCCACCGAGGCGCTGTTCGCGCGACTCTCGGGGCGTGGCAACACCCTGTCCGACTGGTCGGTGGTCATCACCGGGCTGCTGCTCGGGCTGACCCTGCCGCCTGGCTTTCCGCTCTGGATGGCGGCGGTGGCGGCCTTTGTGGGCGTGGCGCTCGGCAAGGCGCTGTTCGGTGGGCTGGGCTACAACGTCATGAATCCGGCCCTGGTCGGGCGCGCCTTCGTGCAGGCGGCCTTCCCGGTCGCCATCACCAGCTGGACGCCGGCCTTCGCGCCGGGACGCTTCACCGAGGTCATCCCCTCGACCCTGACCGCGCCCTTCATGCAGCCCATCCCGGTCGATGACTGGGTCGCGGGTCTGAGCCTGGACGGCTGGAGCGGGGCCACCCCCCTGGCGCTGCAAAAGTTCCAGCAGATCGAGACGCCGATCATGGACACCTTCACCGGCATGATCGCCGGTTCGGCGGGCGAGACCTCGGCCATCCTCATCCTCATCTGCGGGCTCTGGCTGGCCTGGCGGCGGATGCTCGACTGGCGCATTCCGGTCAGTGTCATGGCCGGCGCCGTGCTGGTGGCGCTGCC
>JAFGTZ010000128.1 GCA_016938795.1 Chromatiaceae bacterium
CCCATGAGCCCCGCGATGGGCGAGTGCAGCCAGGGCGCGGCAAGGCGCTTGATCTGATAGGCGAAGTCCTCGGCCTTGAGTTCGCGCGTGCCGGTCTCGGCAAAGTCGGACAGCCGCTGGATGCCGCGCAGATCGGCGGGTCGCAGCGCGTGATAGCGATAGCCGCCATCCTCGGCGCGCGCGAGCGCCGGATGCGGCTGATAGCGAATGCCCGGCTGAAGGCGGATGAGATAGTCGCTGTAGGCAATCTCGGCGGCGGGCGCCTCCTCGGGCAACGGCTGGCCTGCGGCATCGAAATAGCGCGGCTGCGGCACCTCGGCGGCGGAGAGCGGCACCAAGCGATAAGGCTTGAGCAGAAAGTGATACTGCAAGGGCGGCTCGTAGATCTGCGCCAGAAAGCTGTATTCGTCGGCACTGTAGGCGCGCGCCGGATCGAGATGCTTGGGCCGCTCGGCAAAGGAACTGTAGTAGATGTTGGCCTGCGACTCGGAAGCGGGATAGGGATTGTTCCAGCCCGAGTCGCCACAGCCGGCCAGTATCAGCGCCACGCACAGCAGTAAGCCACCACGACTCCAGGCTTGCACCTTTGCCCTACCCTTTCACTCAATGACCAGATTCGTTACTGTTGCAATCCCTGTGCAGGGTGTCAACGGAGAATCGTCCATCGCTGCCCATCCGAGCAAGGGCCTTGCGGCCCGAACGCCTCGCCTGGGCATTCTCCGACAACCCGGAACCACATCCACTGGATACAAGAGACAAAGACACCATGGGTTTTCTAGACGGCAAAAAGATTCTGGTCACCGGCGTGGCCAGCAACCGCTCCATCGCCTGGGGCTGCGCCGAGGCCATGCACCGTCAGGGTGCCGAGATTGCCTTGACCTATCAGAACGACAAGCTCAAGTCGCGCGTCGAGGAGATGGCCGGAAAATGCGGCTCGAACCTGGTGCTGCCGCTCGACGTGGCGCGCGACGAGGACATCGAAGGGCTGTTCAAGGCGCTCGGCGAACACTGGGACGGGCTGGATGCCATCGTGCATTCCATTGCCTTTGCCCCGCGCGATCAGCTTGAGGGCGACTATATCGACGCCGTCAACCGCGAGGGCTTCAACACCGCGCACGAGATCAGCTCCTACAGCTTCGCGGCGCTGGCCAAGGCCGGACGCGGACTCATGGAGGGCCGCAACGGCGCACTGGTCACCATGACCTATCTGGGCTCGGTGCGCGCGGTGCCGAACTACAACGTCATGGGCATCGCCAAGGCCAGTCTGGAGGCCAATGTGCGCTATCTGGCCGCCTCGCTCGGCCCGCATGGCACGCGCGTCAACGCCGTTTCGGCCGGCCCCATCCGCACCCTGGCCGCCGCCGGCATCTCGGACTTCCGCGACATGCTGAAGAAGGTCGAGGAACGCACCCCGCTGCGGCGCAACGTCACCATCGAGGAAGTCGGCAATGCCGCCGCCTTCCTCTGTTCCGATCTCGCGAGCGGCATCACCGGCGACGTACTCTACGTCGATACCGGCTACCACATCCTCGGACTGGGCTGAAACCCCGCTCCCCGCTACTCAGAGGCAGAGAAAAGCCC
>JAFGTZ010000129.1 GCA_016938795.1 Chromatiaceae bacterium
CCGGTGCGGTGCATGTAGTATGGCTTGTAGGCCTCGTCCTCAATGAGTTTGCCCAGGCTGCCGGCGAGTATCCCGAGCCGGATCAGCCCCTGGGTGAGCACCCGCAGCGCCGCCTCGTGAGGCGCGTTGACGCTGGCCCCCGGGCCGACCGCCGCGATGGCCGCGCGCTGCGCCTCCAGCACCAGTTCGTAGAGCCGGCGCTGGGGCGCGCTGAAGCGTCCGCTGACCGGGAAGGTGCGGGTGATGTCCGAGGCGTAGCCGGCGAGCTCGCAGCCGGCGTCGATGAGCACCAGATCGCCCTCGCGCAGCTCGGCGTCGTTGGCGGTGTAGTGCAGGGTGCAGGCGTGCGCCCCGCCGGCGACGATGGGCGGATAGGCCTGATGGCGCGCCCCGGCGCGGGCGCATTCGTAGAGAAAGAGGGCCTCCAGATCGGCCTCGTTGAGGCCCGGGCGGCAGTGGCGCATGAGCGCGCGGTGCGCCCCGGCGCTGATGCGCGCGGCGCGGCGCATGAGGCTCAGCTCGGTGCGGCTTTTGCGCAGACGCAGCTCGTGCAGGCTGCGCCCGAGCGCGATGAAGGTGTCGGGTGCGCACACCCCGGTGCGGGCGCGGGCGCGCACCTGACGCACCCAGCCCATGACGCGCGCGTCGAGCGCCTCCTGCTCGCCGATGGCGTAGTGGAGCTGGGAGCGGTTTTCGAGCAGCGCTGGCAGTTGCTCATCGAGTGCGTCGAGCGGGTGGGCGCGGTCGGCGCCAAAACGCGCCACGGCCCCCTCGATGCCGATGCGCGTACCATCCCATTGCTCGCGCTCGGCATCGCGCGGGCGGCAGAAGAGCACGAAGTCGCCCTCGGGATGACGCGGCGCGATCACGGCCCAGGCGTCGGGCTCGGGAAAGCCGGTGAGATAGAGAAAATCGCTGTCCTGGCGGAAGGGGTGATGCACGTCGCGGTTGCGCAGCTGTTCGCTGGCTGCAGGCAGGATGGCGATGCCCTCGGGGCCGATGACACGGGACAGCGCGCGCCGGCGTCGGCGCAGTTCGGCGGCGCTCAGCATGGCCTGCGCTCGCCCGATGCGGGCGCCTCGGGAAGGCGCTCCTCATAAACCAGCAAGGCGGCCAGGCGCACGAATTCCAGAATCTCAGCGAGTGCCTGCTCGTGCTCTTCGTCCTCTTCGAGCGCCTCGAGATCCATGCGGGTCAGTTCGCTAAAATCACCGAGCACCTCGCGGGTCTGTTCGGGCAGGTGCTGCTCGCCAAGCCCGAGCAGACCGAAGGCGTAGAGAAAACCGCGCACCCAGTCGTGCAGGGCGCGCGCGCGCTCGGCCAAGGGACGCTCGTCGTCGGGCAGCAGTGGATGCACGGACTGCGCCGCACCTTCGAGCTGTGCGCGGCTGTGGCGGGCGAGGGCGCTCAGGGTTTGGCGCGCGGCGCTTTGATCCAGTGCGGCTTCGGGTTCGGCGGGCAGCAGCTGATCGAGCCAGCGCTGTTCGGTATCGGCGCGCCCCGCGCACAGCAGGCCGCAGAGCATGCCGTGGGCCTCGGGCGCGCTCGCCGAGAGTTCGTTCTCCTCCAGGGCCTCGCTGATCTGCTCGATTAAGGGGGTGATGGCGGCCTCCATGGGCGATGCGGCGCTCCTCGGAATGATGTTCGTATTGCGCTCAATCATAGCATGTCCGAGCAGGGCGCTTGGCTAAGTGCGCCCGTGCGGCCGTCTCAAGGATGGCGCGCCCGCGCAAGCCTCGCTACACTCTCCACACTCCATCACGGGCTCGCGGATCTTGCGATCCGCCGCACTCGATCTTAATCCCTGTTCGAGGGAGTCACAGACCTTGGCCGATTTCGACCTGGATCTTCTAGAGCGTCAAATCGAAACGCTCATTCTTCAGAACCGCCGTCTGCGCGAGGAGAATGCCTCGCTGCGCCAGCACCGCGACAGCCTGATCGGCGAGCGTGGCGAACTCATCGAGAAGACCGAACAGGCGCGCGGGCGCGTCGAGGCGATGCTCTCGCGTCTGCGCGCCATGGAGGAAAATTTGTGAGCCAAGAATCCTTGCAGGTCACCGTGCGTATTCTCGACAAGGAGTATCGGGTGGGCTGCCAGCCGCACGAGGAGGAGGGGCTGCGCGATTCAGCCAGCCTGCTCGATGAGCGCATGCGCGCCATTCGCCAGACCGGGCGGGTGATCGGTACTGATCGTATTGCCGTGATCGCGGCCCTGAACCTTGCCCATGAACTCATTCAGGCGCGCAAGACGCGTCCGGTGACCGATGCCGAAAGCAGCCGGCGGCTCGCCGCGCTTCAGCGCCAGCTTGGCGAGGCGCTTGCCAAGGAGCCTCTGGACGCATCGGGCGAAAAGGTATAGCCTGAGGATGTGACGCCCCCTGTGGTGCTCGATGCGGCCTGGGTATTTTCTTGAGCCTAATCATAGCCCTGGGAGCCTGACGGCAAAGCCGTTGTGCATGTCCGCTACGAGCGGAAAGCCTGAAGCCGAGTCGAGGGTTCCCACTTGAACCTCATGGTTCAAGAACAACGGCCTGCGACGACGCCAACGGGGGGCGCCACCTTTTCTTCCTCCTGACTCCTGCACCATCCCCATTTCAGCCCATCAGTCCCCAGATGCCATGACGGTTAGTGCCGATCCGCGCCGACAGTCGCGCGCCGCGCGCCGTGCGCTCGATCTCCACACTCAGCGTCGTCACGCCGCCCAGGTGGCTGCTCGGCTCGGCGCCGAGCGGCGCTTTCGGCGCGCCCGGCGCATCGCCTTCTACTGGCCAAGCGATGGCGAGCTCGATGTGCGCCCCCTGATGCAGCGGGCCTGGCGTGCGGGCAAGCGCTGCTATCTGCCGGTCATACGGCCCTTCGGGCGCGAGCGGCGTCTGTGGTTTCTGCCCTGGCGCCCCGAAAGTCGGCTGCGGCCAAACCGCTTTGGCATCCCCGAGCCGCGCCTGCGTGGCGAGCATCCGCGTCTCGCCTGGCAGCTCGATCTGCTGCTGGTGCCTCTGGTGGGCTTCGATGCCGCCTGCCATCGGCTCGGCATGGGCGGCGGTTATTATGATCGCAGTCTGGCCTTTCGCCATCGCCGCAAGGCGTGGCGCGGTCCGCGTCTGATCGGGATTGCGCACGACTGTCAGCGGCTGGAGCGCATCGAGCCCTGCCCCTGGGATGTGGCGCTCGATGCGGTCTGCACCGAGCGGTGTTTCTATACTCCATCCCCCAGCCCCCACCGAACAATCTAGGTGTGATTGGTCTACGTTCAGCCACTCGCTGCCCTCAGTCGTCCGGCAGGCTGCCCGCGAAGAGCCGGCAGGCGACGTTGTCGCTCTCGTCCCAATAGCGATAGCCGAGCGCGTCGAGCGAGGCGCGAAACCCCGCGCTGTCCTCGGGCGGGATCTGGGCGCCCATGAGCACCCGCCCATAGGCCGCGCCATGATTGCGGTAGTGAAAGAGGCTGATGTTCCAGCGCTTGCCAAGCGCGCTGAGAAAGTTCAGCAGGGCGCCGGGGCGTTCGGGAAACTCGAAGCGCACCAGGGTCTCCTGCCCGATGCCCCGCGCATGGCCACCAACCATAAAGCGGATATGCAGCTTGGCCGTTTCGTTCTCGCTCATGTCCACCACGCCGAAGCCCTTTTCGGTGAGTCTGGCGATCAGCTCGGCGCGCTCCTCCTCGCCTCGACCCAGTTCCAACCCGACGAATACCAGGGCGCGCTGGGCGTCGGCATAGCGGTAGTTGAATTCGGTGATCTGGCGTTTGCCAAGGGCGCGACAGAAGGCGAGAAAGCTGCCCGGACGCTCGGGAATCTCGACTGCGAAGAGCGCCTCACGGCGCTCGCCCAGCTCGGCGCGCTCGGCGACATGGCGCAGACGGTCGAAATTGATGTTGGCTCCGCTCTCGATGGCGATGAGCTGCTGGTCGCGAATGCCGTGGCGCTCGACATAGCGTTTCATGCCTGCCACGGCGAGCGCCCCGGCTGGCTCGGCAATGCCTCGGGTATCGTCGAAGATGTCCTTGATGGCGGCGCAGATCTCGTCGGTGCTCACCAGCACCACCTCATCGACCCGCTCGCGCGCGATGCGGAAGGTCTCGCTCCCGATGCGGCGCACCGCGACCCCATCGGCGAAGAGCCCGACTTCATCGAGATCAACCGGCCGACCGGCGGCCAGCGCCCGCTCCAGGGTGGGCACCTCCTCGGGCTCGACACCAATGATGCGCACCTCGGGGCAGAGCCATTTGACATAGGCCGCGATGCCGGCGATGAGACCGCCGCCGCCCACGGGTACGAAGATGGCATTGGGCGTGACCGGATGCTGGCGCAGAATCTCCAGACCGATGGTGCCCTGACCGGCGATGACATCGGGATCGTCGAAGGGATGCAGAAAGGTCAGCCCGCGCTCGGCCACCAGTTCCATGGCATGGGCATAGGCCTCGTCGTAGGAATCGCCGTGCAGGATGGCGCGCGCCCCGAAGCGGCGCACCGCGCGCACCTTGATGGCCGGGGTGGTGCGCGGCATCACGATGGTGGCGCTGACGCCCAAACGTGAGGCGCCGAGCGCCACGCCCTGGGCATGATTGCCGGCGCTCGCCGCAATGACACCGCGCGCGCGGATCTCGGGGTCGAGACTGGCAAGTTTGTTGTAGGCGCCGCGCAGCTTGAAGGAAAAGACGGGTTGCAGATCCTCGCGCTTGAGAAAAACCGCGTTGCCAAGGCGCGCCGAGAGCTGCGGGGCTGGGCTGAGCGGCGTCTCGCGCGCGACCTCGTAGACGCGCGCGCGCAGGATGCGCTCGATGTAGGAATTGGGCATGATGGGTGAATCCTGAATCACTGGAGTCCTGGCGAAAAGGGCGGACAGCGGATGGCGGCCCGGACCTGGCGCCCCGACAGTTGCCGGATCACGCGCGGGCCGGGCAGGCTGCTATCATGCCGCTTTCCAAATCAAAGCATCTGGAGGATAAATGATGAATCAGGACGCCATGAAGCGCCAGGCAGCCGAGGCCGCGCTGGATTATGTCGAGGGCGGGGTGATTGGTGTCGGCACCGGCTCGACGGTCAACCATTTCATCGACGCCCTGGCTGGAATCAAGGGGCGGATCGAGGGCGCGGTGTCGAGTTCCGAGGCATCGACCGAGCGGCTCAAGGCGCACGGCATCCCGGTGCTTGACCTCAATGCGGTGGGCGAACTCTCGCTCTATGTCGATGGCGCCGATGAGTCGAACGAGCGCTTGCAGCTCATCAAGGGCGGCGGCGGTGCGCTGACGCGCGAGAAGATTGTGGCGGCGGCAAGCGAGCGCTTTGTCTGCATCGCCGACGAGAGCAAGCTGGTGCGGGTGCTGGGCCAGTTTCCGCTGCCGGTGGAGGTGATTCCCATGGCGCGCTCGCTGGTCGCGCGCGAGCTGGTGCAGCTTGGCGGCACCCCGGTGTGGCGCGAGGGCTTCGTCACCGATAATGGCAATCTGATTCTGGATGTCCAGCATCTGGAGATCATGGATCCTATTGACCTGGAGCAGCGCATCAACAACATCGCCGGAGTGGTGACGGTTGGCATCTTTGCACTGCG
>JAFGTZ010000130.1 GCA_016938795.1 Chromatiaceae bacterium
CCGCTCGTCCATGGGTTCGACGGCGCGCAAGGTGGTGCAGCACAGCCATCTCCCAGTGCTGCTGGTGCCGAATGTGGGGCGCTGAACTGGGAGATAGAGATAAGGGAGAGCGCTTTTTCTCTCCCTCTTCCGTGAATCAGCCGCGTTGGCGACGCGCCTCGTAGAGACAGACGCCGGCGGCGACCGAGACATTGAGACTCTCGACCTGCCCGCGCATGGGCAGACGCACCAGCGCATCGCAGCGCTCGCGGGTGAGACGGCGCAATCCCTTGCCCTCGCCGCCCATGACCAGACCCAAGGGGCCAGTGAGCGTGGTGGCGTAGAGGTCGGTCTCGGCCTCGCCCGCGGTGCCGATCAGCCAGAGACCGCGTTCCTTGAGCCAATCCAGGGTGCGGGCGAGATTGGTGACCTGAACATAGGGGACAGATTCCGCCGCCCCGCTGGCGACCTTGCAGACCACCGGGGTCAGGCCCACGGCATGGTCGCGTGGCGCGATCACGGCCTGAGCGCCTGCCCCGTCGGCGCTGCGCAGACAGGCGCCGAGGTTGTGCGGATCCTGCACGCCATCGAGCAGCAGCAGCAGCGGCGGCTCAGCCAGGGCATCGAGCAGGGCGTCGAGATCACGCTCGGAGCGCGCCGCCGGAACCCGTACCCAGGCAAGGGCGCCCTGATGGTTGGCGCCCTCGGCAACCCGATCAAGTTCCTCGCGCGCGACCTGGCGCACCTGCACACCCGCCGCGCGCGCCAGCTCGGCTAGCTCGGCGAGACGGCGATCACGCCGGGTCTTCTCCAGCCAGAGCACACTCACCCCTTCGGCGCCGAACTTCAGCGCCGCACGCGCACTGTGAATACCCGCAACAGGCGCCTCATCGCTCATGCCCCGGTGTCTCCGCCGGGCGCACGCTTGCGCCGCGAGCGCGGCTTGCGCTTGGGTTTAGGCTTGGCTGCCGAGTCGGCGGATGGGCGCTCCTGGGGCGGCTGGGGCGCTGGGTTCGAGGCTGTCCGGGATTGCGTCTCGGCGCCCTTCTTGCGCCGCGCCCCCTTGGAACCGCTTGCCCCGGAGGCCAGCACGAAGTCGATCTTGCGATCATCGAGATTGACCGCTGCGAGCTGCACGCGCAGCCGATCACCCAGCCGATAGACCGTGCCGGTGCGCTCGCCATGCAGGCGATGACCGATCGGGTCGAAATGATAATAGTCGTTGTCGAGCGCTGTGATGTGCACCAGACCGTCAATGTGCAGCTCGTCGAGTTCGACGAAGAGCCCGAAGGAATTGACGCTGGTGATGGTGCCCGCGAATTCCTCGCCGAGCTTATCGCGCATGAACTCGCACTTAAGCCAGTCGGAGGCATCGCGCGTGGCCTCGTCGGCGCGCCGCTCGGTGCCCGAGCAATGCTCGCCAACCTGTTGCAGATCGCTCTTGGAATAGTCGAGATCGGCGGCGCTGCCACCGGCGAGCACATGCTTGATGATGCGATGCACCACCAGATCGGGATAGCGCCGAATGGGCGAGGTGAAGTGGGTGTAGGCCTCGAAGGCGAGCCCGAAGTGACCGACATTCTCGGCGCTGTACATGGCCTGCTGCATGGAGCGCAGCAGCACGGTCTGGATGAGATGGCGATCAGGACGCTCGCGCACCGATGCAAGCAGCTCGGCATAGTCGGCTGCCGTGGGCTTCTCGCCGCCCGGAAGACGCAGCCCGAGCTGGCCGAGGAACTCGCGCAGATCGTTCAGCTTTTCCTCGCCCGGGGTATCGTGGATGCGATAGAGCGCGGGAATGCGCCGGCGCTCGAAGAAGCGCGCGGCAGCCACGTTGGCCGCCAGCATGCACTCCTCGATGAGCCGGTGAGCATCGTTGCGCACCACGGGCGCCACCGATTCAATGCGCCCCTGCTCGTTGAAGATGAACTTGCTTTCAGTGGTGTCGAAGTCGATGGCGCCACGCGCGGCGCGTGCGGTCTGCAACACCTGATAGAGCCGATAGAGTTCATGCAGATGCGGCAACAGCTCGGCGTGACGCTCGCACAGCTCGGGGTCGCCGTCGATGAGCATGGCTGCGACATCATCGTAGATGAGGCGCGCCTGCGAGCGCATCACCGCCTCGTAGAAGCGAGTGCGCGTGACCTGCCCTTCCCCGTTGATGTAGAGCTCGGCGGTCATGCACAGCCGATCCACTTGGGGGTTGAGCGAACAGAGCCCGTTCGAGAGCACCTCGGGCAGCATGGGGATAACGCGGTCGGGGAAATACACCGAGTTGCCGCGCTCGCGCGCCTCGGCATCGAGCGCGGTGCCAGGCTGCACATAGCTGGACACATCGGCGATGCACACCAGCAGCTTCCAGCCTTTTGGCGTGCGCTGACAGTAAACGGCATCGTCAAAGTCGCGCGCATCGGCCCCGTCGATGGTCACCAACGGAAGCGTGCGCAGATCCACCCGCCCGGCCTTGGCCTCCTCAGGCACCTCGGCGCTCAGGCCGGCAACCTCGGTCTCGACCTCGGCGGGCCACTCCACCGGCAGATCATGGGCGCGGATGGCGATGTCGGTCTCCATGCCAGCGGCCATGTGATCGCCGAGCACCTCGGCAATGCGCCCAATGGGCGGGGTGCGCGTGGTGGGCTGATCGGTAATCTCGACCACCACAATCTGGCCCTGCTCGGCCCCGCCGAGCCGGTCGCTCGGGATGATGATGTCGTGGGCGAGGCGCTTGTTGTCGGGGGACACGAAGCCCACACCGCTCTCCATGAAGAGGCGCCCGACCACGCTGCGGGTGTTGCGCTCCAGCACCTCGACCA
>JAFGTZ010000131.1 GCA_016938795.1 Chromatiaceae bacterium
CGCTTGGCGAAGGCGCGCGCCGTCTCTGCGAGGTTGAGCATCTTGCCCAGCTCGGGAGCTGGTCGCTTGATCTCGCGAGCGGCTACTTGGACTGGTCGCCCGAGGTGTTTCGTATCTTCGAGATGGCGCCCGAGGATTTTGCGCACGATTACGCGGGGTTTCTCGACGCCGTTCACCCCGAGGATCGCGCGCGGGTCGATCGCGTCTATCGCGACGCACTTGAGCGGCGTGAGCCCTACGCCATCACGCATCGGCTGCTGGGCGCCGATGGTGGGGTGAAATGGGTTCAAGAGCGCTGCGAGACCCAGTATGACGCACAGGGCCGCGCCCTGCGCTCGCATGGCACGGTGCAGGACGTCACCGCTCGGGTGCTCGCCGAGCAGGCGCTGCGCGCAAGCGAGGCGCGCTATCGGGCGCTGGTCGAGGACGCCCCCATGCTGATCTGCGCCTTTCGCCCTGGAGGGCGGATCCGCTATGCGAATCGGGCCTGCTGCGACTATTTCGGCATCGCGCCCGATCAGGCGAGTGGGGCGAACATGCTGGAGCTGATCGCGCCCGAGGATCGCGCCGGGATGCTTGCCATTCTCACAACGCTCTCGCCCGAGGCCCCCACGCGGGCCTATGAGCATCGCGTGGACCTAGGCGAGGGCGAGCGCTGGCTTTACTGGACGAATCGCGCCCTCTTCGATGAAGAGAGCCGGCTGTTGGGTTATCAGTCGATTGGCGAGGATATCACCGAGCGCAAACGCGAGCAGTCGCTGCTTGCGCTCCAGGCGCGCCGGTCCGAGGCCTTGCTCGAACTGCCGCACTCGGCGGAGGCCTTCGATGAGGTGTCCTTTCTGCGTTATGGCCAGGAGCTGGCCGAGGATCTCACCGAGAGCAGCATTGGATTCATCCATTTCGTCGATGAGGAGGAGCAGGATATTCAGTTCGTGGCCTGGTCGCGCCGAACCATTGACGAGGGCGGTTGCCAGGCGCTCCAGAACCGCCACTATCCGATTGACGAGGCGGGCATCTGGGCTGATGCGGTGCGCCTGCGTGCGCCCGTGACGGTGAACGATTATGCGGCGCATGCGGCACACCAGGGTCTGCCTGAGGGGCATCTTGATCTGGTGCGCTTCATCAGCGTTCCGGTCATCGAGCAGGGGCGGGTGGTGATGCTCGCGAGCGTGGGTAACAAGGCGCGTGACTACGACCCGGTTGATGTCGAGACGGTACAGCTCATCGGCAGCGAGATCTGGCGTCTGGTGCAACGCCAGCGCACCCTGGAGCGCCTGCGTCTGGCTGATCGGGTCTTCCATGACACCGCTGAGGGCGTGGCGGTCACCGATGCCGATGGGCGCATCGTCTCGGTGAACCCGGCCTTTGAGCGTATCACCGGTTACAGGGCCGATGAGGTGATTGGACAGAATCCAAGCCTGCTGCAATCCGGACGTCATGATGCCGACTTCTACCGCAGGCTCTGGATGACCGTGCACGAGGTGGGCTATTGGCGCGGCGAGATCTGGAATCGGCGTCGCGACGGCGAGATCTATCCCGAGTGGCTCACCATCAGCGCGGTGCGCGATGGTCGTGGGCAGATGACGCATTATGTCGGGGTTTTCAGCGATATCTCGCACATCAAGGAAGCGCAGCAGCAGATTGATTTTCTGGCCCATCACGATGCGCTGACCCGTTTGCCCAATCGGGTGCTCTTTCAGGATCGTCTCGAACATGCCCTGGAGCAGGCGAAGCGCAATGGCCGGCTGCTGGCGTTGCTCTTTATCGATCTCGACCGCTTCAAGGTGGTGAACGACACCTTCGGACATCCGGTGGGCGACGAGCTCCTGCTGGTGGTCAGCCAGCGGATGCAGCAGGTGCTGCGCGCAGGCGATACCCTGGCACGCCTCGGCGGTGATGAGTTCGTGCTCTTGATCGAGGATCTGAGCGAAACGCCGTATGCCGGGCTGGTTGCGCACAAGCTGTTGCGGGTGGCGGAGCAACCGCTATCGGTCTGCGGTCATGATCTGCGGGTGACAGCGAGCATTGGCATCAGCCTCTATCCGCGCGACGGCGCCGACGTCGATACCCTGGTGCGCCATGCCGATCGGGCCATGTACGAGGCCAAGCAGCAGGGACGCAACAATGCGCAGTTCTTCAATACCGCACTGAACGATGGCGCACTTGAGCGGCTCATGCTGGAGCATGGGTTGCGCGGCGCGCTCGAGCGCGACGAACTGGTGCTGCACTATCAGCCGCAGGTCTCGCTGCCGCAGGGGCGTCTGCTCGGTGTCGAGGCCCTGGTGCGCTGGCGTCATCCCACGCTCGGGCTTCTGGCGCCGGCCCGCTTTGTTCCGCTGGCCGAGGAAATCGGCCTCATTGGCGAGATTGGGCGCTGGGTGCTGGAGGCTGCCTGCCATCAGCTGGCCGCCTGGGACGCGCTGGGTTTTCGGGTCGAGCGGGTCGCGGTCAATCTCTCGGTGCAGCAGCTTGAGCGCGAGGGGCTGGAGCGCCAAGTCATCGAGGCAATCGGGGCCAGCGGCATCGCGGCCAGCCGCCTGGAGCTGGAGGTGACCGAATCCATGCTGATGCGCAAGCCCGATGCCTCGCGCGCGCTGCTCGGGGCGCTCAAGTCGCTCGGCTGCGCCCTGGCGGTGGACGACTTCGGCACCGGCTATTCCAATTTGCTCTGGCTGAAGTTGCTGCCGCTCGACCGGCTCAAGATCGATCAGTCGTTTGTGCGCGATATTGGCGAGGACGGCAATGACGAGGCCATTGTGCGTGCGGTCATCGCCATCGCTCACAGCCTGGGGCTGGAGACGCTCGCCGAGGGTGTGGAGCAGGGCCATCAGGCGAGCTTTCTGGCAGGTCTCGGGGTGAATGCCGCGCAGGGCTATCTCTACAGCCGCCCGCTGGAGCCCGAGGCGCTGCGCCTGGCCTGGAGCGAGGCGCCGTCGAGCGGGTTTGGGAACAAGGCTTGTTCAGTCGGAATCAGAGGCAATTTCTGATGAATCTAAAAGTCATCGTGCATAAGGCCGAAGAGGGCGGTTTTTGGGCTGAAGTCCCCGCAATCGAAGGTTGTGCGACTCAGGGCGAGACACTTGACGAGTTGCTCGCCAATCTGCGCGAGGCGATCGAAAGCTGTCTCAGCGTCGATTTGGAACGGTTCGAGATGTCCGACAACGATCAAGTTCTGGAGATCGCGGTGTGAAATCGATGTCGGGAAAACGCTTTGCCCGAATACTCGAACACCACGGCTGGACCTTGGTCAGGATCAACGGCAGCCATCATCTGTACATGAAGCCTGGTCGCTCAGCTCGTATTTCCTTACCCATACATGGGAATGAGGATCTGAAGATCGGTTTGATGAGGCATTTCATGAAAATCGCCAAATTGACCGAGGCTGACCTCTAGATCGATAGTCTCTGGCTGAAAACAGGAAATGCCGCCATATGGGCGTGCCGCATCCCTTCAGATCGGATGCGTGTGGCCTGCGCTGTCGAGGTCTTTCAATGCCGCGCCCTCAGGGCTTGGTATGGTATCACCTGGCTGCATCCCTCATCCCAGCGCTTCAGGCCGGGGAGAGGGGAAGGAGAGGGAGACAAGCCCTGGCGTCGATCAGGCGGTGAGCGCGGCGAAGACAGCGGGCAGGCGTTCGGGCAGGCGTTCGACATGATCGACGATGGAATAGCCGTTGTCGCCGAAGATGCGCGCCACATAGCGGTCGGCGTCGGGGTCGAGGGTGAGGCAGTAGCTGTGGATGCCGCGCATGCGCAGATCCTCCACCGCCTTTTTCGCGTCGTGACGCAGATATTGCGGGTCGCGCTCGTCGATGTCAGCCGGTTCGCCGTCGGTGATGACCAGCACCAGGCGCTTCTGCGCCGGCTGCTGACTGAGATGCCAGCCGGCGTGGCGCAGCGCCGCGCCCATGCGGGTGGAGAGCCCGCCCTGCATGCCGGCGAGGCGTGACTTGGCCTCGTCGTCATAGGGCTGGTTGAAGTCCTTGAAGCGGTAATACTGCACGTCATGGCGCCCGTCCGAGGCGAAGCCATGCACCGCGAAGCGATCGCCGATGGAGTCGATGGCCCAGGACAGCAATCCGGTCGCCTCGCGCGTCAGGTCCAGGATGCTCGGCGCCTCGGCATGGCCCGGCTCGCCTTCCTTCGCGCCCACCTTCTCGTTGGTCGATTCGGACAGATCCATGAGCACCACGATGGCCAGATCGCGCACATGGCGGTTGATGCGGATGTTGATGCGCGGATCGGGCATCACGCCCCGGCGGATGTCGATCATGGCGCGCACGGCGGCGTTCAGATCAAGCTCCTCGCCCTCCTCGTAGCCGCGCCGGCGCACAATGCCCTGGGGCTGGAGCGCGTCGATGAGATGACGAATGCGGCTTGCGATGGGCTTGTGGGTGGTGAGAATGGCATCCATGGCCTCGGGATCGCCACGTCCCTGGCGCCGCTCGATGACGCTCGCCCAGTCCGGGCGGTAGAGCTGCACCTGATAGTCCCATTCCTGATAATGGAAGGGCTCCGAGACCGGCTCCTTGCCTTCCAGCTCGTTGATGGTGCAGTCCTCCTGATCGAGCCAAAACTCGGTGGAGAGCGTCCAGATCTCCTGGGCATCGTCGCCGGCGAGTTCGCAGTCGAGTTCGTTGACCATCTCCAGCAGGCTCACCGTGCGCCGCACCTGCTGTTGCGAGGCCGGTAGATAGTCCAGGCCGCGGGTGAGGAAGCGATTTTCGTCGAAATCCCAGAGGTAGTCGTTATCGTCGCGATAGGGCAGCGGCCAGTCCTCCAGCACCCGCAGGCTGGGGATGGGCAGGCGCTGTTCGAGCTGGTCATGGAAGGCGATGCCCGCCGCGCGACTGATGGCGTTGTCCTCGCCGCGCTCGGCGAGCGCGGCGCGAAAGGCGGCGGCGCTGTCGTTGACGAATGCCTCCGGGTCGCGATAGTCGGTATCGAGCAGGGCATGCGCCAGTCGCATCAGCAGATCGAGCGCGGCATGACGCGCGCCGGGCTCGTTGGCCTCGGGCGGGGCGGTGAAGAACTGGAGCCAGAGCTTTTTCAGCCCCGGAAAGTCGCGCATCGCCAGCGCCTCGATGCGGGCATCCTCAAAGAGCCCGATGCAGACACGCTGCGCGGGGGTGAGGCCAGCCTCGCGCATGGGCGCCGTGGTGTAGACCAGATGCGCGGCGCAATGCGCAGCCGCCGCGCGATAGGTCTCCAGCCCCGAGATGCCGCGCCAGGCGTCGAAGGCGTCGGGCAGATGGATCTGGAAGTCCTCGATGAAGGGCTTCAGGCCGGTGCGCGATTCATAGTCGCCCGAGGTGGGGCGCATGAAGAAGGCCCGCGCCCAGAGCGCGCGCAGATAGAAGTTGAGCTTGCGCTGGTTATCGACAAAGAGGGTGCCGCGCCGTTCCTTCTGGAGCACCGCGCGCGAGGATTCGGTTTGCAGGCCGAAATAGGCCATCTGGCCGTCGAGATCGCGGGCATGGGCCTGCGCGCCCCAGAGCGCCCAGCGGCGCAGTCCGCCGAGGGTGAGCTTCGAGAGCAGCTCGTCCATGTTTTCCATCATGGGACGCAAGCCACGCGGTGCCTTGCCGGCGAGCTGATGGAGCAGGTTGAGATAGCCGCGCATCATCTCGATGTCGCCGAAGCGGCTGGACGCGAGCGGCATGGTGGCCATGATGAGGGTGAGCACCGTGCCCGAGGTGTGCGAGGCGAGCTTCATGAGCGCGCTCACCGCATCGGGCACGATATCCTCGCCAACCTCCCTGGCCACGCCCGGCATTTCCTGCACATAGGTCAGCACCAGGTCATCGCCCTTGTTAAGCGTACACATGGCGCGGATGCCGGTGACATAGTGCTCCAGTCCGCGCGGCGACATGACGCGCGCCGCCTCGTGATAGCTCGCCTCCAGCGCCTGGGCATGCTCGTGCGCTGGATTGGCCTTGAGGCAAGAGAGATATTCGGTGAAGTCGATGGTCATGGCTCTATCCCAGATCGCGAATTGTCGTGCCGAGTGCTGGACTATGCCTGCTAGTCATAATTTGATACTAATTGGTACTAAATTAGTAATTGGCATCGAGCAAGACGCCTCCCATGAAAATACCAATGTCGCCGCCCAGCACCGAGGCACTGCTTCTGTCCCTCGTCCAAACCGGCACTGGTGAGCGCCTCGCCAAACTATTTCGCAATCCAGCGGGTCCAGCCCCAGACGGGCGCTATCTGCGCTGCGCACCTCCGAGCAGTTGCGCGGACACTTGAACCACCGGCAGTTGGCGCTGATCCGCCACGCCGTCCGCCATCCAGGGGCGAGCTATACCATCGAGGGTCATCGCCAGAGTCATGCTGTCGTTTACCAAACCGCGCGCACCGATCTGCTGGTCTTGGCCGAAATCGGCATCCTCGATCAACGCAAAGTGGGGCGCGGTTTCGTCTTCTACGCGCCTGCTGACATCGAAAGCCGTTTAACCAAGGTCGATTCCCTACCCTGATAAGCCAGTCGGACACAGCGATTCGCGACGGAAGCTCCATTTGAAGCCGTGGCGTCTCAGAAATAGGTATTCACCGCCGCGTCTAGGGTATCGCGCATGTCGGGGTCGTCGGTGAGCGGGCTGACGAGCGCCATGCGCGCGGCGGCCTGGGGCTCGATGCCTTTGTTGATGAGCTGTCCGGCGTAGACCAGCAGACGGGTGGACATGCCCTCGTCGAGGCCGTGGCCCTTGAGATTGCGGCTGCGCTGGGCGACCTGCACCAGCTTCTCGGCGGTGGCGAGGTCGATGCCGGCCTCGTGGGCGACGATCTCGGTTTCGATCTCGGGGGTTGGATAGTCGAAGTCGAGCGCGCCGAAACGCTGCTTGGTCGATTGCTTCAGATCCTTCATAAGGCTCTGATAGCCGGGGTTGTAGGAGATGACGATCTGGAAATCGGGGTGCGCCTCGACCAGCTCGCCCTTCTTCTCCAGCGGCAGGGTGCGCCGATGGTCGGTGAGCGGGTGGATAACCACGGTGGTGTCCTGGCGCGCCTCGACCACCTCGTCGAGATAGCAGATGGCGCCAATGCGCGCGGCCACGGTGAGCGGGCCGTCCTGCCACTTGGTACCGTTGATGTCGAGCAGGAAGCGTCCGACCAGATCGGAGGCGGTCATGTCCTCGTTGCAGGACACGGTGATGAGTGGCTTGCCGAGTGTCCAGGCCATGTATTCGACAAAGCGCGTCTTGCCGCAGCCGGTCGGGCCCTTGAGCATGACCGGCATGCGCGCGGCATAGGCCGCCTCGTAGAGCGCCACCTCGTTGCTCACGGGGCGGTAGTAGGGTTCGTGGTCGATCAGGAATTGGGTGCGGTCGATGTCGGTCATGGCGACGATCCCCAGGGGTGGATGCGATGGCGTTGCGTGCTGACAGCTACCAGCTATCAGCTAGCAGCTTCCAGCCAGCAGCGAACTTGCTGGCGGCTGGAAGCTGGCGGCTGAAAGCTGTCAATCAGACCGGCTTGCCGCGGAAGACCACCATCTCGGCGCCCTTCGACTGGGCGTAGTTGTCATAGCCGACCAGGCGCACATGGTTGTTGGGGTGCGCCTTGTGGCAGGCCTCGGCCTCGGCGAGGACGGTATCGATATCGGTCTCGCCGAACATCGGCAGCTTCCACATGTACCAGTAGTGGTCGAAGGCGTTTTCCGGCTCGGTGTGCTCGATGGCCGGGTTC
>JAFGTZ010000132.1 GCA_016938795.1 Chromatiaceae bacterium
CCCGAGGCCGCGCCCAGGGTCTGCATGATCTCGGGCGCATGACGATGCCCCTGCACCGCATAGGCCTTGAAACTCTCGCCCACCTCGGCCATGAGCAGCCCCACCTCGGCCTTGCGGCCCGCACCACTCACACCCGACTTGGCGTCGGCGATCAGCCAACCCGGATCAACCGCGCCCTTCTCCAGCAGGGGCAGAAGGCCCAGCGTCACGGCGGTTGGATAGCAGCCTGGATTGGCCACCAGACGCGCCCCGCGAATGGCATCCCGATAGAGTTCCGGCAAGCCATAAACCGCCTCGTCAAGCAGCTCCGGACAGGCATGCTCCATGCCGTACCAGCGCGCCCAGAGCGCCGCATCACGCAGACGAAAATCGGCGGCCAGATCAATCACCCGCACATCGCGGGCGAGCAACGCGGGCACCTGGCGCATGGCCGTGCCGTTGGGTGTCGCGAAAAACACCAGATCGCACTCGGCCAGGGCGCCCGGATCAGGCGCGCTAAAGGACAGATCAAGCTGCCCGCGCAGATGGGGGAAGACATCGGACACCGCCTGACCGGCCTCGCCACGCGAGGTGATGACCGCTAGCGAGGCCTCGGGATGGCGCACCAGCAGGCGCAACAGCTCGGCACCGGTATAGCCGGTTCCACCCACGATTCCGACCCTGACCATGCGCGAAGACTCCTCTTGTTTCTATCCTGCACAGCATCCGGCGGACGCCACCCAGGCGTCACGCCCTTCAAAACGCAAGGAAGCGGCCAAGGCCGCTTCCATCTTCAATCCGGCACCAGGGCTTGGGCGCGCCATGGCGCAGCCCGGCCAAGGCATCAGCAGCAGCCACCGCCCTCGGAGGACGAATGGGAACCGCAACCACCGCAACTTCCACCCATCTGGGGTAGATTGTTGAAAACGAAGGTGGCATTGCCATCGCCTTGATCGACAAAGTCGATTTCGACCCCGCGCAGATAGTCTAGCGTGGCGTCATCAACCACCACCTTGAAACCCTCGCAGGCCAGCACGCCATCGTTGGCGTCAATGTTATCCGTGAAGGTCATGCCAAAGCTGACGCCGCTGCATCCGCCCGCCGTTGCAAAGACACGCACACCCTGCACGCTCTCATCGACCTGCGTGAAGAGTTCCTGCATCTTCGCCTGAGCCGGGGGTGTCAGCGTCAGGTCCGTCTCGGTAAGCGCAGCGGACATGGATATCAAACCTCAATTCCAGTGAAAAGCAGCAAGGCTGCGAAGCCTAGCAGAAAGAGGCGCGCCAAAGCCAGAGAAAAACACAAGGATTTGAGCCTCACAGCCGGCCATTCACCGCCAGCGCGGTCAGATGCCGCTCAGCATCCACAAGATGCCGCGCCCAGTGGCGAACATAGCCCAGACACCAGATGCTCAATGCACGCTGCGGATCGCGTTCGAAAATGCGCAACCCCAAGCGCAGTTCGCAGTAGATATCGGTCAGATCATCAGCCAGGCTGCCGGTCATGGCCTCGACGCCATCGCTTGCCAGGTCAAACTCCAGCCAATAGCCATCTCGATCGGCCAGCAGGCGATGCAGTCGTGAAAACAGCTCGAAGCGCGCATCCAGATCGGGCGGGCAAGGCGTATCGAGGCCGCCGGCCACGACCGGCAAGGTCGCCATCAGGGCCTGAAGGCGCGAGAGCAGCGCCGCGATCTGCGGTAACCACGGCTCGCAGTCGCCCTCGCAGTTGTCGATGAGCGCGCAATAACGCATCGCCAGCGCGGCAACTTCCCGCGGCCCCTCATCGGGGATTGGATCAAATTGCACCATGACGTCCATGTCTTGGAGTGTAGACGAGAACTCAGCGCTTGGTAGCTCACCAACGCGAACTTCAAAGCAGCTCCATCTCGAAGTCCTCCTTGCCAACCCCGCACTCCGGGCAGACCCAGTCCGCCGGCACATCCTCCCAGCGCGTACCGGGCGCGATCCCTTCACTCGGCCACCCTTCGGCCTCGTCATAAATCAAGCCACAGACCAGACAGATATAGCGTTTCATCCAAATGACTCCCAAGCAACAGGCACGCCAGAGCAACGGGCGCGCCAGCGTCAAATCGACAGCTGAGCATTCAAGTCGGTTAAACTGAAGCCTTAAGCATCGGGGATGCAACGCCGAATTCAACGTGCGCCAGCTCCCCTCCCATCCTGATTCCTGATGCAAAGAGGCCCTGGACAACGCGTGGACAGCCGACCTCAAGAACGTCTTTCAGACTCCAGACCGCTTGTGCTCTGTATCGGCGGACATGATCCCAGCGGCGGCGCCGGCATCCAGGCCGATGCCGAGGCCATCGGCGCGGCGGGGGCCTTTGCCCTCACCGTGGTGAGCGCCCTCACCGAGCAAAACACCTGCGGACTCTGTCGTATCCACCCGCAACCCGCCGATCAGGTGATGGAGCACTGCCGCACCCTGTTCGCCGACAGCGCGCCGAGCGTCCTCAAGCTTGGACTGCTCGGCAGCTCACGCGCCGCACGCGCCGTGGCCACCCTCATCGACGACCATCCCGAGCTTCCCGTGGTGCTTGATCCCGTGCTCGCCTCGGGCGCCGGCCAGCAGGTTGCCGATGCGGCGGTGCTCAACCAACTGCGCCACAATCTGCTGCGACGCAGCACGCTCATCACCCCCAACCTGCCCGAGGCGCGCGCCCTGAGCGATCGGCACGCCCCAGAGGATTGCGCCGAGCGCCTGCTCGCGACCGGTGCGCGCTGGGTGCTCATCACCGGCACGCACGACACGACCGAGGCTGTGACCAACCGGCTCTATGGCCTGAACGGTCAGCGGCGCGAATGGCACTGGCCGCGCCTGCCCGGCGACTATCATGGCTCGGGCTGCACACTCGCGAGCGCCATCGCCGCACGGCTCGCGCTCGGACTCGACATGATCGAGGCCGTGGCCGCCGCCCAGGACTACACCTGGCAAAGCCTCGCGCACGCATTTCACAGCGGACGCTGCCAACTCACCCCGCAGCGTCTGCACACCCTCGCAAGCCCCGGGAACTCACCCGCATGACCCTGCTGCGAGGACTCTACGCCATCACGCCCGACAACGCCGGCGAGCCGGCACACCTGGCCGCGCTCGCCCGCGCGGCCATTGACGGCGGAGCGCGGCTCATTCAATACCGCGACAAAGGGGCCGCACCCGCCGAGCGCCTGGCCCGCGCCCAGGCCCTGCTTGGCGTCTGCCGCGCGCTCGACGTGGCGCTGGTCATTAACGACGACCTGGAACTCGCCCTCGCCATTGGCGCCCATGGCGTGCATCTTGGTCGCGACGATGGCGACCCTGGGGATGCGCGCCGTCGGCTTGGGCCCGCCGCCATCCTCGGCGTCTCCTGCTACGCCGATCTTGAGCGTGCCGAGGCCGCCGCGCGCGCCGGTGCAAGCTATGTGGCCTTCGGGCGCTTCTTTGCCTCCGCCACCAAGCCCCAGGCAAGCGGTGCCGATCCCGCGCTGCTCGGCGCGGCGCGCGCGCGGCTCAGGCTGCCACTGGTTGCGATTGGCGGCATCACGCCACACAATGGCGGGCTTCTGATTTCTGCGGGCGCCGATCTGCTGGCAGTGGTGAGCGGCGTCTTCGCCGCACCCGATGTCACGGCTGCGGCGCGCGCCTACACTGCCCTGTTTTCCGAGGAGACCCCTAAATGAGCCGTTCCCAAGAACTCTTCGCTGCCGCCCAACGCCACATTCCGGGCGGCGTCAACTCGCCGGTGCGCGCCTTTCGCGGTGTCGGCGGCACCCCGGTGTTCTTCGAGCGTGCTCAAGGCCCGCTGGTATTCGACGCCGATGGCAAATCCTATATCGACTATGTTGGCTCCTGGGGTCCGATGATCCTCGGCCACGCCCACCCCGAGGTCATCGAGACGGTGCGCGAGCGCGCCAGCCAGGGCCTCTCCTTCGGCGCACCCACCGAACTCGAAACCGAGATGGCGGATCGCGTCTGCGAGCTGGTCCCCAGCATGGACATGGTGCGCATGGTCAGCTCCGGCACCGAGGCGACCATGAGCGCGCTGCGTCTGGCGCGCGGCTTCACCGGGCGCGACAAGATCATCAAGTTCGAGGGCTGCTATCACGGCCATGCCGACTCCTTCCTGGTCAAGGCCGGCTCGGGCGCGCTGACGCTCGGCGAGCCCAATTCTCCCGGCATTCCCGCCGCGCTTGCCGAGCTGACCCTGACCCTGCCCTACAACGACATCGAGGCGGTACGCGCCACCTTCGCCGAGATGGGCGAGGAGATTGCCTGCATCATCGTCGAGCCAGTCGCCGGCAACATGAACTGCATCCCGCCCGTGCCGGGCTTCTTCGAAGGGCTGCGCGAACTCTGCGACCAATATGGCGCCGTGCTGATTTTCGACGAGGTCATGACCGGTTTTCGGGTGGCGCGCGGCGGCGCCCAGGAGCTCTTCGGCATCACCCCGGAGCTCACCACGCTCGGCAAGGTCATCGGCGGCGGCATGCCGGTCGGCGCCTTCGGTGGCAAGCGCGCCATCATGGAGCACATCTCCCCGCTCGGTCCCGTCTACCAGGCCGGCACCCTCTCGGGCAATCCCATCGCCATGGCCGCCGGTCTCAAGACGCTGGAGCTGCTGAGCGCGCCCGGTTTCTATGAGCACCTCACCGAGACCACCCAGGGTCTGCTCGCCGGCCTTCAGGAATGCGCCAATGCCGCCGGCATTCCCTTCACCACCAACCAGGCGGGCGGCATGTTCGGGCTCTTCTTCAGCGCCGAACCGGTGACCTCCTTCGCCCAGGCCACCGCTTGCAATCAAGATCACTTCAAGGCCTTCTTCCACGGCATGCTCGAGCGCGGCGTCTATCTCGCGCCCTCGGCCTTCGAGGCGGGCTTCGTCTCCTCCACCCATACGCCGAGCCACATCGCGAGCACGCTGGAGGCGGCTGCCGCCACCTTCGCCGATCTCGCCGGCTGACAAGGCCCGGATCGCGCCCCCCGGACGGATTGGGGGGCGCACCTCAATCACCGCTGTCTCTATTTGCAGCATTCAGGCACTCAATGCTGAACCACAGACCAGCCCAGCTTTTTGAAAAACCAGTCTTTTTCATCGAGACTCCAGGCCATCGCCCAAGCCTCCACGCAAACCATGAATCGGTTGCAAATCGCTTGCCGCCTCTCTAATGTCGCCTTGCACCCCGACTGATCGCACTCCGCCCGATCGGCGGACCGCGACATCACCCTTGAGGATAGATCCATGGGTTATGAGAGCGTCTATGAGCGCGCCATGCGCGACCCCGACTCCTTCTGGGCCGAAGCGGCCTCGCTGATCGACTGGGCAAGCCCCTGGGAACAGGCCCTCGACCGCTCCAAGCCCCCCTTCTACCGCTGGTTCAGCGGCGCCACGCTCAACACCTGCTACAACGCCGTTGATCGTCATGTCGAGGCCGGACGCGGCGAGCAGACCGCCATCATCCACGATAGCCCCGTCACCCACACCAAGCGCCGGATCAGCTACGCCGAACTTCAGGACCAGACCGCGCGCTTTGCCGGCGTGCTCCAGTCGCTCGGCGTCAGCAAGGGCGACCGGGTCATCATCTACATGCCCATGGTGCCCGAGGCGCTCATCGCCATGCTCGGCTGTGCGCGCATCGGGGCCATTCATTCGGTGGTGTTCGGCGGCTTCTCGGCGCACGAACTCGCCACCCGCATCGACGACGCCCAGCCCCGTGTCATGGTTGCCGGCTCCTGCGGCATCGAGCCCAACCGCGTGGTGCACTACAAGCCGCTGCTCGATGCCGCCATCGAACAGGCCACGCACAAGCCCAGCCATTGCATCCTGCTCCAGCGCCCCGAGGAACCAGGCAGCCTCATCCCAGGACGCGATCTCGGCTGGCACGAGGCCATGGAGCGGGCGCAACCCGCCGCCTGCGTGCCGGTTGCCGCCACCGATCCGCTTTATATCCTCTACACCTCGGGCACCACGGGTCAGCCCAAGGGCGTGGTGCGCGACAACGGCGGCCATGCCGTGGCCATGGCCTGGAGCATGCGCCACGTCTACGACATGCAGCCCGGCGAGGTCTTCTGGGCCGCCTCCGATGTCGGCTGGGTGGTCGGGCATTCCTATATCGTCTATGCCCCGCTGCTGAGCGGCTGCACCACCATCGTCTACGAGGGCAAGCCGGTCGGCACACCCGATGCCGGGGCCTTCTGGCGCGTCATCGAAGAACATGATGTCTCGGTGCTCTTTACCGCGCCCACCGCCTTTCGCGCCATCAAGCGCGAGGATCCGCGCGCCGAGCACCTCGCCCGCTACAACATCGGCAGCCTGCGCGCGCTCTTTCTTGCCGGCGAGCGCTGCGACCCCGACACCCTGACCTGGGCGCAAAGCATCCTTGGGGTGCCCGTCATCGACCATTGGTGGCAGACCGAAACCGGCTGGGCCATCGCGGCCAACTGTCTCGGCATCGAAGCACTCCCCGTCAAGGCCGGCTCGCCCACCCGCGCGGTGCCCGGCTACGACATCCAGGTACTCGATGACGAGGGCGAACCGGCCAAACCGGGCGCCATCGGACGCATCATGCTGCGCCTGCCGCTGCCGCCCGGCTGTCTCTCCACCCTCTGGGGCAACGATGAGCGCTTCGTGCAGTCCTATCTCTCCGCCCAGCCGGGCTACTATCTCACCGGCGATGCGGGCTATCTCGACGAGGAGGGCTATCTTTTCGTCATGAGCCGCATCGACGACATCATCAATGTCGCCGGTCATCGGCTCTCGACCGGGGCCATGGAGGCCGTGCTGGCGAGCCATCCCGATGTGGCCGAGTGCGCCGTCATCGGCGCCGCGGACGCGCTCAAGGGCGAGCTGCCCCTGGGTCTGGTGGTGCTCAAGTCGGGCGTGGAGCGCGAGGCAGCAGACATCGGTCACGAACTGGTCGAACGGGTGCGCGACCAGATCGGCCCGGTGGCGGCCTTCAAGACCGTGGCTGTGGTGAAACGGCTGCCCAAGACGCGCTCGGGCAAGATTCTGCGCGGCACCATGAAGGCCATTGCCGACGGCAAGGACTACCGCATGCCCGCCACCATCGACGATCCCGCCATTCTCGACGAAATCCAGAGCGCGCTCAGCGCCATTGGCTATGCTCATCGAGTCTGACCCTACCGAAACGCGGGAGTCCAAGACTCCCGCACCGCCTGTATCGGATCCGATGACGCCCGCGCCCCCGGCGCCGCTCGCGGTCTTCGCCTCCTTCTCCGGCAGCGGCGGCGTCGAGCGCATGCTGGTCAATCTGATGCACGGCCTGGTGGCGCTCGGACAACCGGTCGAGCTGCTCCTGGTGCGCGCCGAAGGGCCGCATCTGGCGCAACTCAGCCGCGAGGTCCAGCGCATTCCGCTCGGCGTGCGTCATACCCAGCTCGCCATCCCCGCGCTCGCCGGCTATCTGCGCAAACGCCAACCTGCGGCCCTGCTCGCGGCCAAGGATCGCGCCGGACGCGCCGCCGTGCTCGCGCGCATGCTCGCCGGAACTGACACCCGGCTGGTGCTGCGCCTTGGCACCCATCTCTCGACCGCCATGGCCGAACGCGGGCGGCTAGAGCGGGCGCTGCGTTTCGCTCCCATCCGATGGCTCTATCCGCACATCGACCAGATCATCGCGGTTTCCGAGGGCGTGGCCGCCGACACCCGCGCCCTGGCCCAGCTCGCGCCCGAGCGGGTGTGCGTGATCCGCAACCCGGTCATCACCCCGGAACTCTACCGGCTGGCCGCCGCCCCCTGCCCCCATCCCTGGCTTGAGCCCGGCGCGCCTCCGGTGATCCTCGGCGTCGGTCGACTTCAGCGTCAGAAGGATTTTCCAACCCTGCTGCGCGCCTTCGCCAAGGTGCGCGCCGCGCGGCCAGAGTGCCGGCTCATTATCCTCGGCGAGGGCGGCGCGCGTGCCCGGCTGGAGCGTCTCGCCGCCGAGCTGGGTCTCAGCCACGATCTAGCGTTACCCGGTTTTCAGCCCAACCCCTATGCCTGGCTCGCGCGCGCTCGGCTCTTCGTGCTTTCCTCGGCCTGGGAGGGCTCGCCCAACGTTCTCACCGAGGCGCTCGCGCTCGGCATCCCCTCAGTGGCCACCGACTGTCCGAGCGGCCCGGCTGAAATTCTCGCTGCCGGACACTATGGCCCCTTGGTTCCGGTGGGCGATGCCGGGGCGCTCGCCGCCGCCATGCTCGCCACTCTCGCCAATCCGCTTCCTGCCAGCCAGCTCGGCGCGGCGGTCGCGGACTACGCGCAAGATCGCGCGGCGCGCGCCTATCTCGACGCCCTGGAACTATCCATCCCCCATTGATCAACGCCATGCACTAGACTGAACCGCAAATCCTCACACGGAGCGCATGACCATGCCGTCAACCGAGCCCCCAGCCAAACTCAACCCCCCTGTGTTTTACACCGCCTCGGCCTTGATTGTGGTGCTGATGCTCTTTGCCGCACTGGCTCCCGAGACAGCGGATCGCTGGTTCCAGGCCCTGCAACAGGTCATTATCGAGAACGCGAGCTGGTTCTATGTACTCACCGTGGCCATCATTCTGATCACGGTCGCCTTTCTGGGGCTCTCGCGCTATGGCGCGATCAAGCTCGGCCCCGACCACTCCACTCCCGATTATTCCTATACCACCTGGTTTGCCATGCTGTTTTCGGCGGGCATGGGCATCGGGCTGATGTTCTTCGGTGTTGCCGAGCCAGTCATGCACTTTCTCGCCCCACCCGTTGGCGAAGGCGGAACCACGGCCGCCGCACGCGAGGCGATGAAGATCACCTTCTTTCATTGGGGCCTGCACGCCTGGGCGATCTATGCCATCGTCGCGCTCATCCTGGCCTTTTTCAGCTATCGCCATGGCCTGCCGCTCACCCTGCGCTCGGCGCTCTATCCGCTCATCGGCGAACGCATCCATGGCCCTATCGGTCATGCCGTCGATATCTTCGCGGTCATCGGCACGGTGTTTGGCGTAGCCACCTCGCTTGGCTATGGGGTGCTTCAGGTCAACTCGGGGCTCAACCATCTGTTCGGCATTCCGGTCAATGTGGGTATCCAGGTTGCGCTCATTGCCGGCATTACCCTGCTCGCCGTCATCTCGGTCAGCACCGGGCTCGACAAGGGCATTCGGCGTCTCTCCGAACTCAACATGGGCCTTGCCGTGCTGCTGCTCGGTTTCGTGCTGCTCGCCGGCCCCACGGTTTTTCTGCTCCAGGCACTGGTGCAAAACGTCGGCGCCTATACGGCCGACATCGTGCGCAACACCTTCAATCTCTATGCCTACGAAAAAACCGACTGGATCGGCGGCTGGACCATTCTCTACTGGGGCTGGTGGCTCTCCTGGGCGCCCTTTGTCGGACTCTTCATCGCGCGCGTTTCGCGCGGGCGCACCATTCGCGAATTCGCCATGGGCGTGCTTTTCGTGCCGAGCGGCTTCACCCTGATGTGGATGACCTTCTTTGGCAACTCGGCCATCGAGATGATCCTGAACGAAGGCCTGACACAGCTCGGCGAGACCGTCTCCAGCGATGTCACCCTGGCGCTCTTTGCCTTTCTCGAACAGTTTCCCTTCTCCAGCCTGCTCTCCATGCTCGCCGTCATCATGGTGATTGTCTTTTTCGTCACCTCCTCCGATTCGGGCTCCATGGTGGTGGACATGCTCTGCTCGAACGGCCAGGATAAAACGCCGCTGTGGCAGCGCATCTACTGGGCCAGTGGCGAAGGTGTAGTGGCAGCGGTTCTGCTGCTCGCCGGTGGACTGGGCGCGCTTCAGACCATGACCATCGCCAGCGCCCTGCCCTTTGCGGCAGCCCTGTTGCTCGCCACCTTTGGCCTACTCAAGGCGCTGCGCGTCGACGCGGCCAAACGCGATAGCCTGCAAATGAACGTGGCGCCCATCAGCCCAGCCAACGGCCCGGGCGACTGGCGAGATCGCCTCTCGACTATCCTCGATGTGCCCAGCCGCGAGAACGTCAGCCGTTTCATCCAGCGTGTGGCCCAGCCAGCCTGCGAGGCGGTGGCCGTCGAGTTGCGCCAGCACGGATTGGAAACCACGGTCGAGCATGACAGTGAACGCGACCGCGTGCGCCTCTTGGTGCTGCTTGGCGATGAGGTGGACTTTGTCTACGAGGTGCGCAGCCGCTCGCATATCAAGCCGGCCTTCATGCAGTCGGAGCTGCTTGTCGAGGAGGCCAGCGAGGAACAGCGCTACTACCGCGCAGAGATTCATCTCGGCGAAGGCGGCCAGGATTACGATGTCATGGGCTGGTCACGCGAGGCAGTCATTAACGACATCATTAACCAATATCACAAGCACATGCATTTCCTGCATCTGCTGCGCTGACACCAGAAAAATGCAAGCAACTGATTTAAAAAGCGTTTAATTGTTCTCGCCCGCTTGAATCCGCGCGCGCCCGGACTATGCTGTAAGTAGGGAAAGAGAGGAAGAGGAGAAGGGTCATGAAAGTCAAACGCAAAGAGACGGCTGACCTGATTCCACGTCGCGATCTGACCGTGTTCGACGAGATGGATCGGGTCTTCGACACCCTCATGGGGCAGGGCTGGATGCATCCGCTGCGCGAGATGTGGCCGAGCGCGCTGCGCGCCGAGGAACGCCTTGCCACACTGCCACGCATGGATGTGATTGACCAGGAAACCGAAATCCTGGTGCGCGCCGAGGTGCCGGGTGTCGAGAAAGAGCATCTCGACATTGAGGTGGCGGGACACCTGCTCACGCTCAAGGGCGAGCGCAAGGAAGAGGAACGCATCGAGGAGGCGACCTATTGCCACACCGAGATTCGC
>JAFGTZ010000133.1 GCA_016938795.1 Chromatiaceae bacterium
TGGCAATGGCGATCCGGGCGCGGCGTTGGTAACATTGGGCGCTTGAGCCCGCTTCGGTTGCTGGTCCGTGTTGAAAGTGCGATAACCCTGCCTCGCACAGGGTTGCCTCGCGCGGCCCGACTGATCCATGCTCCTCGATGGGCTCGCCGATGGCTTTTTGGCCGAGCCGCTGTCCCCGACGCGAGACGCCCGAGCCCGACCTTTTCCGAGACACTCCGGAGCTGACAATGCGAATTCTTTTTATCCACCCAAACTATAGCGCTGGCGCCGCCGACATCGCCGGCAACTGGTCGCCGGCCTGGGTTGCCTATATTGCAGGCTATCTGAAGTCGGGTGGCTATCAAGATTATCATTTCGTTGATGGCCTGGTGGACAAGCTCGACGACGACCAGATGCGTGAGGCCATCCGCGCCGCGCAGCCCGACATCATCGCCACCACGGCCATGACGCCCATGATCTACGCCGCCCAGCGCGTGCTGCAGATCGCCAAGGAAGAGCATCCGAACGCCATCACCGTGCTCGGCGGCATCCACGGCACCTTCATGTACGAGCAGGTGCTCGGCGAGGCGCCCTGGATCGATGTCATCGTGCGCGGCGAGGGCGAGGCGGTCACGCTGAACCTGGTGCGCTGCATCGACGAAGGCCGCTGGCCAAGCGAGCGCGAGTCGGTGCGCGGTATCGCCTTCCTCGATGAGAACGGCACGGTCATCGCCACCGAGGCCGAGCCCTCGATCAAGGACGTGGACTCTATCTGGCCCGACTGGGGCATCCTGGAGTGGAAAAAGTACATCTACATCCCGCTTGGCGTGCCGGTGGCCACCCCCAACATGGCGCGCGGCTGCCCCTTCACCTGTAGCTTCTGCTCGCAGTGGAAGTTCTGGCGCGATTACCGCGTGCGCAATCCCAAGCGCATGGTCGATGAGATCGAGGAACTGGTGAAGGTGCATGGGGTGGGCTTTTTCATCCTGGCCGACGAGGAACCTCAGATCAACAAGAAGATGTTCGTTGACTTCTGTCAGGAACTCATTGATCGCGATCTGGGCATCCACTGGGGCATCAACACCCGCGTGACCGACGTCATGCGCGATGAGGATCTGCTGCCTTTCTATCGCAAGGCCGGTCTGGTGCATGTGTCGCTCGGCACCGAGGCCGCCGCGCAGCTCAACCTCGACCGTTTCGTCAAGGAAACCACCATCGAGCAGAACAAGCGCGCGGTGCAGCTCCTGCAGCAAAACGGCATCGTCACCGAGGCGCAGTTCATCGTGGGGCTCGAAAACGAGACCCGCGAGACGCTCGAAGAGACCTATCAGTACGTCATGGACTGGGGCGCCGACATGGCCAACTGGTCGATGTACACCCCCTGGCCCTTCTCCGACATGTACAGCGAGATGGGCGACAAGGTGGAGGTCTACGACTACTCCAAGTACAACTTCGTCTCGCCCATCATGAAGCCCGACGCCATCGACCGCGCCGAGCTGCTCGATGGCGTCATGGCGAA
>JAFGTZ010000134.1 GCA_016938795.1 Chromatiaceae bacterium
CACCGGCCAGTCGGTGACGGTGATGGGGCCCAGTCCATTGGGCGTGGTGGCGTCGCCGCTGCCTGTGTCGAGCACCTTGAGCAGGGCGCCGGTGTCGAGCGATACGGCAATCAGCGCCGCACTCTCGGTTGCGCTGTTGTAGCCATTGCCCAAGAGCACGGCCCAGGTGCCATCGGCGAGCTGGCCGATGAAGGGCGGTCCGCTCCCCAGACCAAGCGCCGGGTCGCTGAACTCCCAGAGCACATGGGTCTCGTCAAAACTGGTCGGGTCGCTCACGTCGAGCGCAAAGAGGGTGCGACCGCCCAGCCCGGTGCTGCCGACCAGTACGGTCTTGGTGGTTCCGCCAAGGTTCGCCTGGGCAATGGCCACCGTGCCATCCATGAAATAGCGGTGGGCATAGTCGGGCTCGCTGAGCCGGCTGAGCGGGGCATGCTGATGATCGGCGTCGGGGCGCAGCAGCTCGCTCGGGATGTAGGCGAAGAGCTCCTCGCCGCTGTCGGCGTCGAAGGCGTGCAGCATGCCGTCGTTGGCGCCCACGTAGAGCACGCCCTCGTGGTAGAGCGGATCAGAGTTGATGATGTCGCCGAGCAGCCGGCCCTCGCGATCGCGAAAGGCGCTGTTGGCATTTTCATCGCCGCGCAGCCAGTCCAGCCGATCGCTGCCGAGACCGTCGTTGGTCTCGCTGACATTGTGATTGAGCGCCGCTTGCTGCGCCGTGGTCAGACTGCCCCAGGCAAAGGCTGCGCCCGAGCCGCTGCCCACAGTGTCCGCCGCGCGGGTGAAGAGGCGCCGGCTGGCCGCGCCGAGCGAGACGAGCTCGTCCTCGGCATCCCAGGCCAGAGCGCCAATGCTGCCATCGACGTTGATGGCATGTGCGGTGAAGCTGCCCGACCAGTCGTCGCTGCGAAAGCCCGCGCGGTAGAGCCGGGTGTCGCTTTGCAGCACCGCCGAGCTGGTGGCCGCCGAGGTGGCCGAGGTTTCCAGTCGGGCGGCAATGTTGGCGAGGATGTCGGCAAAGCGCGCCCCGAGCTGAGAGGGCACCTCGACGCTTAGCAAGAGCCCCCGGCTGTTGAGGGTGGCATGCCAGAGATCATCCACCTGAACCGGGTTGCGCTGGGCAAAGCTGGTCGGCCAGGTCGGCGGATGACTGAAGGGATCGGCGGTCGCGTCGAGATCGACGTTAAAAGTGAGTCCAGGCGCACCCATGGTCACGCCGAAGAGATTCACATGCAGATTGGTGTTGCAGTCGAGTCCAGCGGGGGGCGTGGCGAGACTGCAACCCGTGGGGGTTGGCACCCGCCCGAGCGGGGTCAGGTCGGGGCGCGGGTTGTCGAGATAGAGCGCGGCGCCGATGTCGGCCATGGTGTCTTCGACCGAGTCGGCATAGGGGCTGCCCATGTCGCCGTCCCGATTGCCGATGTTGGGGTCGAATGGGTTGGAGTAGCCATCGGTGAAGAGAATGCCAAAGTTCATCTGGCATTCCTCGGTGATGGGCGCGCCGCTGTCGGTGCGCGCGAACTGGGTGCGCATGTGGTTGACAGCCTGACGGTTATAGGTTCCGCCGCTCGCGATTTTTTCATAGACCTCCTTGAAGAAGGCCGTGCGTTGGGCGCTGTCGGACAGGTCGCGGAACACCAGATCCGTGGCGGTGCCGGGGATGCTGTTGATGGTGTAATGACCGATGCGAAAGCCTTGGAAGTCTTTGAACGCCATGCCAATGGCGCCTCGGGTGGCGATATGGCGCTTGCGGTAATAGGTGAACCAGTTGGCGAAGTTGTTGATGGCCGCCGTGTAGGCCTCGGTTGAGGTGAAGTTCTCGGGGCGAATCTCGTAGCGCACCAGGGTTGAACCATCCGGTGCGAGCCCGTCGGGAATGGCCGCGCTTGGGTCGAATCCGAAGCCCTCGGGCAGCGGGGTGGTCGCGCTCAGATAGAAGGTGGCCGGGAAGTAGGCGATGGCGACACTTTCGTCCGCGCTGACAGAGATGTCGGAGGCCGCCATGGTCCAGCCGAGCGTCGCGTCTTTGTAGGAGGTGCCGGCTGGAATGCTCATGCCGGGTTTCAGTCGGAAGAGATGATGA
>JAFGTZ010000135.1 GCA_016938795.1 Chromatiaceae bacterium
GCGCATTGCGCACCGTTCCGTCTGGGGGGCTGGCTTCAGAGCGCCTGCGAGGCGAAATCGGCCAGGCGCGAGCGTTCGCCGCGCAGCAAGGTGATGTGGCCGCTGTGGGTCCAGTCCTTGAAGCGATCCACCACATAGGTCAGGCCCGAGGTGGTCTCGGTGAGATAGGGCGTGTCGATCTGGGCAATGTTGCCAAGACAGACCACCTTGGTGCCGGGACCGGCGCGGGTGATGAGCGTCTTCATCTGCTTGGCGGTGAGATTCTGCGCCTCGTCGAGGATGATGTATTTGTTGAGGAAGGTGCGCCCGCGCATGAAGTTCAGCGAGCTGATGCGGATGCGGTTGCGCACCAGATCGTTGGTGGCCGCGCGGCCCCACTCGCCGCTGCCGCCGCTCGGTTGCGTGAGCACCTCCAGATTGTCCATCAGCGCCCCCATCCAGGGCGTCATCTTCTCTTCCTCGGTGCCGGGCAGAAAGCCGATGTCCTCGCCCACTGGCACCGTCACCCGGGTCATGATGATCTCGCGATAGAGATTGCGCTCTAGCACCTGCACCAGCCCAGCGGCGAGCGCGAGCAACGTCTTGCCGGTGCCTGCCGTGCCGAGCAGGGTGACGAAGTCGATGTCGGGGTTCATCAGCATGTTGAGTGCGAAGTTTTGCTCGCGGTTGCGCGCGTTGATGCCCCAGACGTTATGGCGCGGTAGGCGATAGTCTTCCACCAGCTCAATGATGGCCTCGGTGGCGGAGGGTTTTCTGCACACCATGGCCTCGAAGGACGCATCTTCTTCGAGATAGAGACATTGCGAGGGATACCAGTCGGTGACATCGGGGCCCTGGATGCGATAGAAGGTGCGTCCCGCCTCCTGCCAGGAATCGAGCGCCTTCTCGTGCTGATCCCAAAAATCGGCGGGCAGGGCGGCCTGGCCGGTATAGAGCAGATCGGCGTCGTCGAGCACCTGGTCGTTGGAATAGTCCTCGGCCGGAATGCCCAGCACGGCGGCCTTGATGCGCAGGTTGATATCCTTCGAGACAATGATGACCTGACGATCAGTGCGGGTCTTGCTAAGCGCCCGGGCGGTGGCAAGAAAATTGTTATCGGCCACCGTGCCGGGCAACGCGGCGGGCAGATCCAGATCGAGCGCGCTGGTCTGGAAAAACAGACGACCGCTCGACTGGGTGGGGCTGTCGGCGCTGGCCGAGAGCTGACCGATGGGCAGACCGGCGTCGATTTCCTCCTTGGTGGCGTCGGCCATGAGCTGATCGAGAAAACGACTCACCTGACGCACATTGCGCGCCACTTCCGAGAGACCCTTTTTGCTGTGATCGAGTTCTTCCAGCACCACCATGGGCAGGAAGATATCGTGTTCCTGAAACCGAAAAATCGCAGTCGGGTCGTGCATCAGCACATTGGTGTCGAGCACGAAGAGGCAGGGTTTCTCGTTGTGGCGCTTGATCATGGCGGCGGGCGTCGTCTCTTCAGTAGTGATGGAGCCGAAGGGAGAGCTTACCACCAGTTGTTGGGGGCTGGCCTCCCGCCACCCCCCGCGAAGGAGGCGCTAGAGCGCGCGCGCCGCGCTCAGTACCCTTTCAACATGCCCCGCGACCTTGACACCGCGCCATTCCTGGCGCAGCACGCCCTCAGCGTCGATGAGAAAGGTGCTGCGCTCGACGCCCAGGCTCTCGCGTCCATACATCTTCTTGAGCTTGATGACATCGAAGGCCTGGCAGAGCGTCTCATCGGTGTCGGCCAGCAGCTCGAAGGGAAAGTCGTATTTTGCCTTGAAGTTGTCCTGCGCGCGCTGGCTGTCGCGCGAGACGCCAAGGATGGCGGTGTCGGCGGCGGCGAAGTCAGCGGCGGCCTCGCGAAAGTCTTGCCCCTCCTGGGTGCAGCCCGGGGTGTTGGCCTTGGGATAGAAGAAGAGCACCAGCTTGCGCCCCCGGAAGTCGGCGAGACGGATGGTCTGGCCGCCGGTGGCGGGGCAGGCAAGGTCGGGGATGGACTGGCCGATGGCGATGGTCATGAGGATGGGATGCTCGCATCTGTTGAAGGTAGGCATCAGATGTGACCGGAGTTGCCCGGTTTCCAGC
>JAFGTZ010000136.1 GCA_016938795.1 Chromatiaceae bacterium
CGCCCTGCAACTGGCCAGCGCCGAGCTGCGCGTGGCCGTGGTCTCCAAGGTCTTTCCGACCCGCTCGCACACCGTGGCCGCCCAGGGCGGGGTGAACGCGGCGCTCGCCAACGTGCTGCCCGATTCCTGGCACTGGCACATGTTCGACACCGTCAAGGGCTCGGACTATCTGGGCGATCAGGACGCCATCGAGTTCATGTGCCGCGAGGCCATCCCCACGGTCTATGAGCTGGAGCATGCCGGCGTGCCCTTCTCGCGGCTCGAGAACGGCAAGATCTATCAGCGCGCCTTCGGCGGCCAGAGCCAGAACTTCGGTGGCGATCAGGCGGCGCGTACCTGTGCCGCCGCCGATCGCACCGGGCACGCCATTCTGCATACGCTCTATCAGCAGAACATCCGCGCGCGCACCCATTTCTTCGACGAGTTCTTCGCGCTCGATCTGGTGCGCGACGCCGAGGGCGCCATCTGCGGCGCCCTGGTGCTTGAGATTGAGACCGGCGAGCCGCTGCTCATCGAGGCCAAGGCCACGTTGCTGGCCACCGGCGGCTGTGGTCAGGTGTTTCGCACCACCTCGAACGCCCACATCAACACCGGCGATGGCTGCGCCATGGCGCTGCGCGCGGGCGTGCCGCTCATGGACATGGAGTTCTTCCAGTTCCACCCCACCGGCATCGCCGGCAAGGGCATGCTCATCACCGAAGGGGTGCGCGGCGAGGGCGGTTATCTCATCAACAAGGACGGCGAGCGTTTCATGGAGCGCTACGCGCCGCGCGCCAAGGATCTCGCCAGCCGCGACGTGGTCTCGCGCGCCATCGTCACCGAGGTGAAGGAAGGGCGCGGCTGCGGTCCGCGCGGCGATCATGTGATGCTCAAGGTCGATCATCTCGGCGAGGCGGTCATCGCCAAGCGCCTGCCGGGCATTCGCGAATCGAGCAAGATCTTCGCCGGGGTCGATCCGGTGCGCGAGCCCATTCCGGTCTTCCCGACCGCGCACTATGCCATGGGCGGCATTCCCACCGACCGCTTCGGGCGGGTGGTGATGCCGGTGGGGCAGGGCGCCGAGGAGGTGGTGCCGGGTCTCTATGCCGCAGGCGAATGCGCCTGCGCCTCGGTGCATGGGGCGAACCGGCTGGGTGGCAATTCGCTGCTCGACATCCTGGTGTTCGGGCGTCTGGCCGGCAAGGACATCATCGACTTCGTGCGCGAGAACCCCTATCGGCGC